>JANXBZ010000009.1 GCA_025060475.1 Dictyoglomus sp.
AAGACCTATAGTTAATGGAGAGCCTTGTTATGAAGGACTAGGATCCATTGGAAACTTTAAAAAATATGGAAGATTTACAAGGGATGATGTGAGAAAAGCTGTATGGCAAAGTTTATTGTCAGGAGCAAAGGCAGGTATTACCTATGGAGCCCATGGGATATGGTCATGGGAAAAGGGAATAGGGGAATATAAAGTTGTAGAGGGTTATGGAAGACCTTATGACTGGAGAGATGCAATAAAATTTCCTGGAGTATATGATGTGAGTTTTGCAAAAGAGATATTTGAAAAATATAAACTGTTTGATATAGAGCCAAATAATGAAGTGTTAGTTGATGGTAGTGAGGAGATAAGGATTTCTAAAGGTAAAGATAAGATTTTAATTTATACACCATTTAATTTAGATATAAAGCTTAAGTTAGAAGAAGATTATGAATGGGAAGGAATAGAACTTAAGGAAAGAATAATATTTGTACCTGAGATAAAAAGAGAGGGGGAAAATATTTTAATAAAAAGAATCCCTTTTAATAGCGATCTTTTATTTATAGGTGTAAAAAAATAATAAAAGAAATATCTCAATATCCTTATATAATTAACTCTCTATCAATAAAGATGATATAATTAGGAAAAAAGATACTTATGTTTATTATTAAAAAGTTTAAGTTTGATTCTGCTCATAATTTGATATCATATAAAGGAAAATGTGAAAAACTACATGGACATACCTATGAACTTGTAGTTATAGTGGAAGGCTATCCTGATGAAGAAGGCATGGTTATAGATTTTGTAGAACTAAAAGAAATAGTTAAAAGGGAAGTAATCAATATTTTAGATCACTCATATTTGAATGAAATTATATCTCAGCCCACAGCAGAAAATATTGCAATTTGGATATGGGATAAGTTAGAGAAAAAACTCAATAGAAAAAATTGTCATCTTTATGAAATACAAGTATGGGAAACACAAGAAAGTGGAGTAATATACAGAGGTGAGAAAATTGAGAGATGTACAGAATGAAAAGGATTATAGAGGCATTTATTTAAGAAAGGTTGGTATAAAAAATATTTCATGGCCTATCAAGGTTGTAACAAAGGAAGGAAGTATACAAAATACTGTTGCAAGTTTTGATATATCAGTGGATTTAAGATATGATGTAAGAGGAACACATATGAGTAGATTTGTTGAGATATTAAACGAGATGGAATTGTTAAATCCTGAAAAATTAGAAGATATTTTGAAAAAGGTGAAAAATAAATTAAAAGCAGATAATAGTCATATTAAAATAATATTTCCTTATTTTATTTATAAAAAGACACCTGTATCCCATATTATTGTTCCAAATAGAATAGAATGTGTTATTGAAGCAGAGTTATATAAAAAACTTGATATGATTGTAGGAATAAAAGTACCTATCCATACTTTATGTCCCTGTTCTAAAGAGATTAGTAATTTTGGTGCTCATAATCAGAGAGCAATAGCAGAGATCTATATCAGATCAAAAAAGATGATATGGTTTGAGGATCTGGTTTCCATTGCTGAAAATTCTGCCAGTGCTCCTATTTATTCTTTATTGAAACGTGGAGATGAAAAATATATTACAGAGTATGCATTTCAAAATCCAAAATTTGTAGAAGATGTGGTAAGAGATGTAGTTTCTGAGTTAGAAAAAAATAATAAAATAACATGGTATAAAGTTGAAGTCACAAGTTTTGAAAGCATTCATAGTCATGAGGCCTTTGCCTCTGTAGAAAAGGGATGGGAAAATAAGAAATGATTTTAGAAATCACTCCAGAATTTCTAAAAAAAGAAATGGAAAAAATAGGGGCTCATCCTGCTTCTTTTCCTATATTTGAGAGAAAAACTCGTATAATTCTTTTAAAGGTATTTGATATATCTACTCCTACAGCGAACATTTTCAAACAGGAAATGCTTTCTCTTGGAGGAGATGCAATTGTACATAAAAATTCTGTAGATTGCAAAGTAGATAAAACTGACATCATATTTATTGGTACAAAAAAGCAGTATGATATTCTCTTACAGAAGATGGAGAATAATCCTTACTTTGATATTCCTAAGGTTATTAATGAGTTAAAAACATATTTTCAGAAAAAAAAACCTGAAATTATCTTTACCCCTTGGAATAGAGAGTTAAAGTTCAATAGAACCTTAGTTATGGGAATAATAAATGTAACCCCTGATTCTTTTTATGCTGGATCTCGTAAGACAAATATAGAAGATATTTTAAATACCGCTCAAAATATGATTGAAAATGGAGTTGATATCATAGATATAGGCGGACAATCTACAAGACCTGGTTCCGATTTTATAGAGGAAGAGGAAGAACTGAAAAGAGTTATTCCTGCTATAGAAGAAATAAGAAGAAATTTCCCAAAAGTTTTAATCTCTGTAGATACTTTTAGAGCAAGAGTTGCAGAGGAAGCAATTAAAAAGGGGGCAGACATAATAAACGATATTAGTGCTTTTAGATTTGATAAGGCTTTACTTAAAGTTGTTAAAGAATATAACTCTCCTTATATTTTAATGCATATGAAAGGAACCCCAAAAGATATGCAGATAAATCCATATTATGAAGATGTAATCAAAGAAATTTCTGAATTTTTTATAGAAAGAATATTATTTATGACAGATAACGGAATAGAAGAAAATAAAATAATCATAGATCCTGGAATTGGTTTTGGAAAAAGATACGAAGATAATTTAGAAATTCTTTCCCGATTAAGAGAACTTAAAAGTTTAAAAAAACCCATATTAATAGGAGCATCTCGCAAATCTTTTATTGGAAAAGCTCTTGGAGATCTCCCTCCAGAAGAAAGACTTGAAGGTACTCTAGGTGTTACAGCTTTATGTTTCTTGAATGATGTAGATATAATAAGGGTTCATGATGTGAAAGAAAATAAAAGAATTTTGAAAGTATTAGAGGCAATAAAATGCATAAAGCATTCATAGGAATTGGAACCAATTTAGGAGATAAAATAAAAAATATAGATGAAGCTTTAAATAGACTAAAAGATAAAGGTCTTAATATTATAAAAATTTCTTCCATAATTGAAACAGAACCTTACGGTTATAAAAATCAAGATAATTTTTTAAATGCGGTATGCCTAATAGAAACAGACTTATCCCCCTTTGAACTTTTGGATCTTCTTCTTGAAGTGGAAAAAGAAATGGGAAGAGTAAGAACCATTAAATGGGGTCCAAGGATCATAGATTTAGATATAATATTTTATGATGATTTGATAATAAATCATGAAAAACTTATCATTCCTCATCCCGATGCTCATAATAGAATCTTTGTTATGGAACCTTTATTTGAAATAGAGCCTGATTTTTTACATCCTATATTTAAAAAAACAGTAAGAGAAATTTACTTAGAGTTAAAAAGAAGATCTATAGAGAATTCAGGATAATCTTATTTATGGATTGAAATTTTCTTCATTAAACTATAAAATTAATTAAGAATGATTTTTATTTTAAAAAAGAGGTGAGGATTATGGATAAATTAAAAGAGCTCTTTCAAGAGGCAGACTGGACAAAGGAGAAGCATGTTCCAGTAATTGAAATCTTAGAAAAGGATAAGGAAAAGGGGGTAAAACTAAGAGTTTCCGTAGGAAAAGAAATTCCTCATCCCAATACTTCTTCCCATTACATAGCTTGGATTGCAGTTTACTTTTTACCAGATGGAGAAAAATATCCTTACGAAATAGCAAAATTTGAATTCTCTTCCCATGGTGCTTCTATTCAAGGTCCTGATACAAGTTCTGTATATACTGAACCTGTAGGTGAATGTCTTTTTAAAACCTCAAAGGAAGGTAAAATCTTTGCAGGATCCTACTGTAATATTCATGGACTCTGGGAAAACTCCATTGATTTAAAATTCTAACTCCCCCTCTCAAGCCCTCTCCCTTTAGAATAGGGGGAGGGTTTTTTATGATATAATCTGAGAAAGAACTATACTTTGATGGTGATTAAAAGTGAGAAAGATTATTCTTTTAATTTTATTGATTTTTCTTTTATATCCATCCTTTTCTTCCACTACTGAAGAGCTAGAAAAGAAAAGGGAAGAGATGGTAAATCTTATAAAATCAAGGGGAGTAAAGGATGAGAAAGTGTTAAAGGCGATGTTAAAAGTTCCAAGACACCTTTTTGTAGATAAAAGTCTTTGGAATTCTGCCTATGGAGATTTTCCCTTACCCATTGGTTTTGGACAAACCATTTCCCAACCATATATTGTAGCTCTTATGACAGAATCTCTTAGATTAAAGGGGGATGAAAAGGTATTAGAGATAGGTACAGGTTCTGGTTATCAGGCAGCAATTCTTGCAGAGATAACAAAAAAAGTATATACAGTGGAGATTATAAAAGAGTTAGCAGATAGAGCTAAGGAGAGATTAAGAGCCCTAGGATATACTTATGTAATGGTAAAGTGGGATGATGGATACTATGGTTGGAAAGAATATGCTCCTTACGATGCCATCATCGTAACCTGTGCTCCTGATCATGTTCCTCCTCCTTTAATTCAGCAACTAAAAGAAGGGGGAAGGATGGTCATTCCCGTTGGACCTCCAGGTATGTATCAAACCCTGTGGTTAATAGAAAAGAAGGACGGAAAGTTAAAATTTACAGATCTTGGAGGTGTTCTTTTTGTCCCCCTACAAAGAAGAAAGTAAAATTCCCGAAATGAAATATAATATTCCTGCAATAAGGATAACAAAAGAAAATCCAAGGGAAAGAGAAATTAAAGAGGAAGAAAAGGAACTTATTACAGAAAAGAATCCATTAATAGCATAAACCCATGGTATTAATTCCTCAGAATATTTTCTTGAAATTTCCAATCCAGTAGGAAAGGGTATTCCCATTAAAAATCCCAAAATCCCCACAAAGAATAGGCTTATAAGAATTCTTATAAAGAAAGGATATAAAAGAGTGTTTTCAATAATATAAGAAAGAAGGAAAGGAGAAAGAATTAATAAAAAGCCTAAAAGAAAAAGGGTATAGGGAAAGAATCTTTTAAGTTTCTTAGAAAAAATACTTCCAATTCCTGAAAATAAAAGTAAAGAAGAGAGAATAACAGAAAAGGAGTATATGGGTTGATTTAGGTAGAGTATAAATTTTTGCATTAAGGGAATTTCAACAAATAAATAGCAAAGTCCAATAAGACTAAAATAAAGGAAAATTATTAATATCTTTATGTTTTTAGGAAAGGCTTTTTTTCGAATAATTAAGGGCAGAAGGATTAAGATAAAAGAAAGAATTATTACAAAAAGAAGAATAAGAAAGATAATAATAAAGCCTGCTCCTCCGAAAGGTTGCCACGTTTTTCCCCATTTTTCTAAAACTTCTGGAATTTGAGGGCTTTTAAAAAAGTGAAAGAAGAAAGGTTTATCATCAAAAGGAGGATCTATTCTAAAAGGATATTTTCTAAGGAAGTCTTCTTTCTTTTCTAAAAATTTTATTATATTCTCATAATATATTTCCTGCGGTAGAACACAGAATTTATTTATTTCATCTTCTTTTATATTAAAATAATAAACTAGATCAAAAGCCTTTTCAAAAAGAAAATCTTTAATTCTTTTTATATCATCCTGAGTAAAAGGAGATTTCTTAACAAGAATGGTCATGGTATTTAAGCTTCTAAAGGCAATTATGTGTTTCTCAATATTTTCAATACCTAAATCCCCAAGAGCATAGTAAACAGTAATAAATAACCGAAGCTCTTCCGTTGGAGGTCTTTGGAGCCATCTTGTAAAACATAAAATTCCTGAGGGCGTAAGTAAGGAAAAAGAATCTTTTATAGACTCTTTAGTATATAAATAGTTTTCGTTTAATGAATAGGAGCCTGAAGTAATAACATGAAAGGATTCCTTTAGAGAAAATATAATTAAATCAAAATTTTCTTTAATTCTCTTTAAAAATACTCTTGGATTCTCAACTATAATATTTAAATCCTGAAAATTGCTTTTTAAAAGTTCTCCTATAAAGGGATTATCAGTAACCCCTAAAATCTCCTTTGCCCCTTTTTCCCTCGAAATAACAATATCCAATCCCCCTGAAGGCTCAATAATTAACACCTTTGGATCCTTTAAAAGTAAAAAGCAACTACTTTGGGGTAAATAATCAGTAAATCCATTTTCTTTTATTATCCCCTTGATATTTTCACCATCTATGGTGAATCCAAAACTGTAGGGAATTTCCCCAGTAAATTTATAGCTTAAGCCTGGTGCAAACCGTATCACAGGAGATTTTATTAAGTCAAATCTTGTAAAGGCATTTCTTTTTGTTTCTAGAATTTCCGTTTGGGGATATCTTTTAACCTGTTCCAAATCTTTATAAGGAGAAAATTTTATGGGAATATAGAAGAACTTTGTAAAAAATAAAAGAATAAAAAAGAAAAGAAGTATAATCTCAATTTGAAAAAACTTTTTATGGGATGAGAGAAAAATTGTTCCTAAAAGGGAAAGTATTATCAAAAATATTAAGCTTGAGAACTCATCCATTTTAGGTAAAACTAAATTTAAAAGAATTATTCCAAAACTTCCTCCTAAAAATGTTAACCCATAGATTTTCGAGGATATTTCAGGAAAAAGAAAAAGGACGGAAACTATAATAAGGCCTATTAAAAAGAAGGGAATAAGAAGGATAATGAAATTTAGGATCCATAAAATAAATTGCTGAGGATACCAAGGAAGAAGATAAGGATCAAAGGGGAAGGTATTATTAAATAAATAGGAAAAGAAAATAGAAAGAGGAAAAAATAAGGCTGAAAGATGAATTATTTTTAATAATTTTTCTTTGTTAAAGTCTTTCTTTAAGGATAAAAGAGTTCCACTTGCACCACTTCCCAGAAGGGCAAGTCCAATTACAAAAAAAGCCCAATGATATCCCTGAGAAATGGAAAAGAAACGAGTAAGAAAAAGGGAAAAATACAATTGAGAAGAAGAAATTAACAATATTCCTAAATAAATAAAATTTCTCTTTACCATCATTACTTTTTTAGCCAACCTCTCCAGTTATCCAGGAGGGGGAGGTGGGGAGGTGAGGTTCTGGAGAGGTTGGCTTCTTACTAATTATACTCTTCTTATCACATGTTATCAATCTTCTTATTCTTTTTCTAAATCCTATATACTATTAAATATTTTAAAACTCCTAAAGAAATAAAGATCGCTAAGAAAAAGGAAAGATCAGTCATATTCATTAAGCTTCCAAAATATTTGAAAAGAAATCCTAAAAGGATATATAACCATGGAAACATATAATCTCCCCATAGATGAATAAAGATTTTCAAAATTAAAAATAAAATTATGAAGGAATTAACAAAAAGGGAAATATTCATTTTGTTAAAATACAATGAAGAAAGAAAGATAAAAAAATAAAATAAAGGGGGAATCACAAAATTAGGTCTTATTTTCATACCTAAATAGGGTTTTATTAATAGAAAAAAGGATAAAAGGAGCAAAACTTCTAAAAGATTATTTACCAGATCTTTATAAGGAAGTTCCACAAGTTTATGTACTAATAAAAGAAGAAAATAAGTAATTAGTATTATAAAAAAGCTTCGATCATTGAGCTCCATATTTATAGCAGAAAGAGAAAGAATTATTACTAGTAAAAAGGAAAGTATCTCAAGATCGATAAAAGGAAATAGAGGGGTTATAAGAATATTTCCCAGAATTAAAATAAATATAAAAATTAGAGAAAAATAGTATAAAACCTTCCCCATCATGTTAAATTTAATTGATCTTCTATAAATTTAATAATAGCAAAAGACAAGTTTTTACCAATTAATTTAGAAATCTCTCTTTGAAACTCATCTAAATTAAATAGATACTCAGATTTTGAGGAATTAGGCTTAAAATATTTTTCAAAAATTAATAAAGCTCTTCCTCCTGCCAATTTTTTGACATATTCTGCCATATTTATATATTCTTCCAAAGAAACCAATTTTATAAATCTCAATTCAAGGGGTTTTATATTTCTTTCTTTTTTAAAAGAAAACATTGATAATTTTGTTTTAGGATTAGAAAGTAAGGGAATTAATGAGTCAGGAATATGGTGAATAAATTCCCTCATAGGAAATAACTCCTTTATTCTTCCCCTGTCTAATATAAGTCCCTTCCCATCATTACAAAATATATATTCCTTTGTTTCTCCTGAAAAAGTTAATATTCCTGTAAATCTTTCTTCATATAATAAATCAAAAAATCTTGAGATATCAAGAACTTCATAATCAAGACTACTGTAGCTTATTTCTCCATAATATAAAGCTAAGATACTATTTACTATTTCTTCATTATATATACTAAATATGTTAATAATAAGATTTTTATTTGTAGGAGGAAAATAAGATAATGCATTTTGGTTTAAAATTAAATTATCCATTTCTATATAGGAACTTGCAATATAGGATCCTTTAGAATACAAAAGGGTAAAATGGGAATTTTCTCCTTTTATTTCTAAAAATTCAAATCTATCAAAATTTTGGGGAGAATTTAAATATTTTGAAAGATCAAAAAAGGATAAAGTTATATTTCTGACTTTTGAGTCAAAAATCTTTTCAAAGGGCAGTTCCTTTATTAAAAATTCTTTAGGCATAAAATTGCCCCCCAGATTAGTCTTCTATTATTGGAATTCTCTTTATCTCAGGATCAGTAAAGATATCGTATTCATCAGTATTTTTTGTGGAAAATTCTGATATCACCGCACCTTCATCTCCAGCTTGAAACCAATGGAGAGTATTGGGTGGAAGAGTATATTGTTCTCCTGGATTTAATTCAATTTCATGCCAAACAGTAAAATATTGTTTTTTATCCTCTGGAATTATAGCTTTAGGATTTTTTGTAGGCTCTCCTTCAACATAAAGATAGACTTTACCCCATCTACACCTAAATGTTTCTTCTTTTCCTTCCTCTTTTCCTATAGGTGGATGTCTATGTTCTGGACATATCTGTCTTGGAAAAAGCACTAATTCCTTTGCGCATACTCTATCTGTATTTACATACACTAACAATTCTAAGCCAATTTCATCAAGTCTTCCCAGTCCAAAGTCTGCTACTTCAATTTTATTCTTTTCTTCTTCGGTTAAAACTATATGAGCCTTTTCAAAGTACTCAAGAGCTTTTTTTCTCGCCCTTTCATATTCACTCCTCTTCATCCCCAAATCCTCCCTTTAACAACTTTTTGCGATATTTTTCTGCTTCCAAATTATTAATCTCTTCAATCTGTTCCCTTGTAAAGAATACCATATTTCCCAATAGTTTTGCAAAGATAATCGTTTTAATTCCCTCTTCTATAAGTAAGGTCCTATAATAGGCTTCTTTCAGATTGGATCCCACTGTAACTAATCCATGATTTTTAATAAGTACACCATTATGATTTTTTATTACTTTACCCACTGCAAAAGCAAAATCTTTTCCTCCAGGAACTACATATTCAATGACAGGAATCTCTGAACCAATAAGAGCAACCATATCAGGAGTAAAGGGTTTTAAAGATTCATTTTGGAAGGCGTAAGCGATGGAAAAAGGGGGATGGGTATGCACTACTGCTCCTATATCCTTTCTAACCTTATAACATTCCAAATGAAGCCAAATTTCTGATGTGGGTCTTTTACTTCCTTCTATAACTTCTCCTGTATTTAAATCTACTCCTATATAGTCTTCTTCCTCTGCATATTCGAAGGATACCCCGCTTGCTTTCATATAAACTAAATCCTGTAATCTTACACTGGTATTTCCTCCAGGACCTACCACTAATCCTTTTTCAGCAATTTTTCTTCCAATCTCAACTAACTCTCTTTTTGCCATATTTTTATCCATCAAACTCATAGTATATTCCTCCTTTAGGGATGTAACTTCTTAAATACTCTGCAGTTTCCTTTAACTCCCTTAATAAATCCCACTCTGTTTTGGTAGAGGAAGGAATCACTTCTACTACTAAAATAATCTTTTCAACTGGTTTCAAATAATAAGAAACAGAATTATTTTTGTAATTCTCATAGGAATATTTTATTGCGGCCAAAACCTCCTCGATCTTTACTTGTCCCTTTTGATTATAATCCTTTGTAAAGGGCCAATGACTACTACTCTCTTGAGTTGTTTGTTGAAGATGTATTATGGGCGAAAAGACTGCATATTTTTTAAGCCATTCAGTATATAAAAGGGATTCACCATTAAGTCCATAATGCATTCCTGCCTGATGTCCTACATCTATGGTTATATATACAGGTGCACCATTATTATCTTTATTTACTTGAATTAAAAATTCTTCTGCTTCTTCTAAGGTCCAAGGCTTTTCACTGGGAATATACATCTGTTCATTAGATATTCCCAAAAGTCCTTTCTCTTTAACAATTAGAGAAAGTTCTCGGAACTCTTTGTAAACATTTTTAACTCTCTTTTTTGTTTCTTCTTCGTCTTCCAAAACTTCAACAGGAATAGCATCCCAATGCCCACCAATATAGCTCGCTCCCATAATCCTTGCAAGATCTATTGCCCTTATTATCCATTCCTTCATTCTCTTTCTTACCCTCTCATCACTATGAGAAAGGCCATGAAATCTATGAGTTGCCATTCCGGTATAATAGTCCCATATAATTACATTATATTTTTCTGCGTACTTTCTTATTTTCTCTGCAGTTTCCCTTTGATACTCTTCATCTCCACTAAAAAAGGGATCTAATACATCACTACAAAAGGAGTGGTAGTCATATCCCAATTCCTTGGTTAATTTAATAAAATTTTCAGGATTTTCCCATCTTCTTGTTAAAAACGCACCATTTATTCCAATATCTAAAAATACTTTCTTTTTCTCCATTTTATCACCTCATCTCTACTCCACCAGTAACATTAACTGCATCCCCAGTGATATAGGATGCTTCATCGCTTGCTAAGAAAACTACCACGTTGGCTACATCATCATAGGTACATGCCCTTCCTAAAGGTATTTGCTTTAAATATCTCTCTCTTACCTCTTCTTTACTTATTCCCCATCTTTTTGCATACTGATCATATAAACTATCTCTCCATAATGGAGAATCCAAAAGGTCTCCAGGACAAACCGCAACAACTCTTACATTATAAGGGGCAAGATCCAAAGCAATACTTTGAGTTAGACCAATACCCCCAAATTTTGATGCGGAATAAGCACAATTTCTAAAACTTCCCTTTTTTCCAGATTTTGAATTTATTTGGATAATAACTCCTGATCTTTGTTTTACCATAACCTTTGCAGATTCTCGAGCACATAAAAAATATCCTGTTAGATTTACATCAATCACCTTTTTCCAGTCCTCCAAAGGAAATTCTGTTATATCATGGGCAATTAGTATTCCCGCATTAGCAATCATTATATCCAATCTTTTATACCTTTCCACAGTTTTTTCTACCATATCTTTCACATCTTCTTCTTTAGTTACATCACATTTCACTGCCATAGCTGGTCTTTCATATTCTTTTACAATTCTTTCTGCAACCTCTTGGGCTTTACCATATTTGATGTCAGCAACAGTAACAAAACAACCCTCTTTTGCTAATCTATAACAAAGAGCCTCTCCTAATCCTTGAGCACCACCAGTAACTATTGCTACTTTGTCCTTAAGTCTCATAACATTACCCCCTTAAATTTTTTATTTATTTCCTCATAATAAAAAATAACCCTTTTAGTAAAATCTTCTTCTAAAGAAAGGCCACAAATTTTCATCAAAACATATTCTATTCCACTCTCTTTAATTTTTTCCTGAAGAGTTTTTGCTTCTTTATCTTCAGGATAATCGTAAAAAAAGACACAGGTACATGTAAAAGCTATATTTTCAGGAAATATACCGTGAGAAAGACAAAATCTTGCTCCACCAATAATTCTATCTGAAGGACCTAATTTTCTTATGGGATCCCTTGCTACCCTTGTTATGGGATCCATAAGAAGGGGATTCTCAAATCTTTTTATAAGATCCTCAAGGTATTCTTTGTACTCCCTTTTATCAATATCTCTGTGTTTCAAAAAAAGAGCTTGAGAAACTTCTTTTATTACTCCATCAAATACTTCTCTAATCTCTTTATCCTTTATAGATTCATGAATAAATTTATATCCCTTTAAATATCCAAAATAGGCAAGAACTGAGTGACCTAAATTATGGATAAATAATTTTTTATCTATTTCCAGCTCAAAATTTTCAGAAGGTTTAAGTCCAAAAATTGGAGGTATATTCCCCTTGATAGCTTTAAGATCAAAGGGTAGTAGGTTATATTCTTCCGTTACTATTAATAAAGGATCTTCATATCCATGTCTTTCTCCTGAACCTGCAACCATTCGTGCAACGGAAGTTAAAACAAAACCCACCTTATTCTCTACAAAATTCTTCTCTTCTTGATTCAAATATTTAAATATTTCCTTTTTTAATATTTCTGGAGCGGATTTTGAGTTCTCACAAATAAAAATATTTAATGGGGATTGATTTTCATAAAATCTTTTTTTCAATCCTTGAGATATGAGGAGAGCAATATTAGAAAGATTCTTAACTCCAACAGCAGTAAAAATTACTTCTCCTTGAGATATATATTGAGCTATTTTACTTTCATCTTCAGGATTTATAACTAAAAAATTATCAATAATTAAATCTTTTATAGTTCCATCCCTTTGAAATAATTTTAAAGGATATTCTCCTCTATTATTCAAAGCATAAGCTAAATCTTTATTTTCCTCTACAAAAACAATCTTATATCCTGATCTTTTTAATAGATCTGCAATAAAGCCTCTTCCTATATTCCCTGCTCCAAATTGAACAGCTATTTTCATATTCTAATTTTTAAATGATCTTGACTAAGAAGATATTCCTCTGCTTCAGAGCACCACCATCCTCCATTTTTCTTAACAATTTCATAAAGATCTTTATATATGGAACAAAGCTCCTTTTCTCCCTCATAACTTAATCTTTCAAGATCATCAATATCTATTAGAGGAAAATTTAAATGAGTATATATAAGTTTTTTTCCACCAGGAATCTTAGGAAAATTTAAAAGCAAATCCCTTGCAGAATTTATCCCTCCCACATGGGTTATCATGGGAGAGGGATTTAATATTCCTTTTGATACCAAATCCAATGCATACCACATATCATCTGCATTTCCTCCTGAAGTTGCTACTATGTGATGCTTATCATAGTGAATCTTAAAGAAATTGATCTTAGCAGAAAAGTTATGATCCGTTGGTCCTGCAAAGAAATTCATACATCCATCCCTATCAAGAAGAAAATCTGCCTCTTCCACCAAATTGCTACTTGGATATAATACAAAAATATCATCATATTTTATTTTTTTATAAGATTCATCTTTTAAAGGATTTACAAATCTTAAATCAATTCCTTTTTCCCTTGCCAATTCTACAGGATATGCCCTTCTTGCCCTTTCCAATTTTTCATCATCTATATCTGTGATCACTAATAAACTTGGTTTTTGGGGCCCATTTATAAAATAATCCAAAAATCCTAATCCCATGGGGCCTGCTCCCCCTAATATTGCTAATTTTCCGCCCCTTTTTATTCCCATAATATGCTCATAACTGTTTTCTTTTGTATGATACTGAGCATTTACAGCTCCTACGATGCAAGAGAGAGGTTCCACAAGGGAACCTTTAAAAAAAGAATCTCCCTCATAAATCAAAAGACAGTTTTGTTCCATAACTTCCCTAGGTATTATCACCCTTGTAGCAAGACCTCCAAGATATTTATAGGAGTATCCAGGAGCACTTAAAACTCCCACAGGCCCCCCTTCATATAACAAAGCAGGTTGAATTGTGAATTTTTGTCCCTCTTCATATTTTCCTTTCCATTTTTCTCCCACTTTAAGAATCCTTCCTGCCATCTCATGTCCCACTATTATAGGATTTTTATCTATATCTTTTGGAACTCTTGGATGATCTGATCCTTGCGTAATTTCTTTATAAGTAGAAGGACAGCTGGTATCTGAAATTATTTCCGCCAATATTTCATCTTCTTTAATATCAGGAAGTTCAAATCTTTCCAGTCTTAAGTCCATTTTACCGTACATTCTTAATGCGATAGTTTCTATGGACATATAGAAAGACCTCCTTAATTATTCAGTTAATAAGCCTGGATTTTCTAATAACTCCTTAACCTTCATTATGAATCTGGAGCCATAAGCTCCATCAATAACTCTATGGTCCGCAGAAAGGGTCATCTCCATCATCTTTCTTATCTTTATTTCTCCATTCAAAACTACAGGTTTGTCTTGGATAACACCTGTGGTAACAATTGCC
The DNA here is from genome assembly GCA_025060475.1 of Dictyoglomus sp. Taxonomy (NCBI): domain Bacteria; kingdom Pseudomonadati; phylum Dictyoglomota; class Dictyoglomia; order Dictyoglomales; family Dictyoglomaceae; genus Dictyoglomus; species Dictyoglomus sp. Next base: position 14,284 of record JANXBZ010000009.1, read on the forward strand.
ACTTCGGGAGGATTAATAATTGCCAAAATTGAGGAAACTCCAAATACTCCCACATTATTAATAGTTATACTTCCATCGGATATGTCCTCTAGACTAAGCTTACCACTCCTTGCCTTTTCAATGAGATTTTGCCTCTCCTTTGCTATCTCTTTTAAACTTTTATTATCTGCTTTTTTTATAACAGGAACCACAAGACCTTCATCTCCTAAAGCTACCGCAAATCCCACGTTTATATCCGTCAGAAGCTCTATTTCATTCTCTTTAAATCGAGAGTTTATTAAAGGAAAATCCTTTAGAGCTATTGCTGTCGCTTTTATAATAAAATCATCAATTTTTATTTCGTTTTCTTGCTTTGATTTGATATTAACAAGCTCTGTCATATCCACCTCAGTGAATACATAAAAATGTGGGATAAGCTGTTTACTCTTTGATAATCTTTCACTAATAGTTTTTCTCATAGATGTAAGAGGAATTCTTTTTGCTTCTCTTTTATCCTCTTCTTTAACTTCTTCTGTAATCTTTTCTTCTCCTGGAATCTCCTCTTCCAAAGTATCTGAAAGATAGGCTAAGACAGTCCCTATAGGAACCGTTTCTCCTTCCTTCACCAATATCTTTCTTAGATATCCTTCCTCTTGGCTTTCCCATTCCATTACTGCCTTCTCTACTTCTATCTCTAAAATTGGTTCTCCCTTTTCAACCCAATCTCCTTCCTTTTTTAGCCAAGTAATTATTGTTCCCCCCTCCATTACTTCGCTGACTTTTGGCATAATTATTTTCTTAATCATTTATTTCCCTCCCAAAAATAATCTTCTTACTTCTTCTACAATTTTTTTATCATTAGGTAAAAAGGCTTTCTCAAGAATTGGAGATGCAGGAGGTGGACAGTAAGGAGCACCAATCCTTAATGGCTTATCCTTTAGAAAATCCTTTCCTCTTTCCACAACTTGAGTAATAATTTCAGAAGATAGAGACATGAAAGATACACCTTGGGTTACAACTGCAAGTCTTCCTGTTTTCTTTACTGATTCCAGTATAGTATCCATATCCAAAGGATATAAAGTTCTAAGATCAACGACTTCTAATTCTATTCCCTCCTTTTCCAATTCTTCTCCTGCTTTTAGAACAGCATAAACCATCGCAGACCAAGAAACCACAGTAATACTTTTTTCATAATTCTTAGCTTTTCTTTTAATATCCGCCTTTCCTATGGGTACAATGTATTCCTCCTTTGGAACCTTTCTCTTAGTAAAAGAGGAAAGAAGAGGATCTTGTAATAAATTCTGATGTTCTATATAAATCACAGGATTATCTTCCCTAATTGATGCAATCAACAATCCCTTAGCATCATAAGCATCCGAGGGCGCAACAATTTTTAATCCAGGAATATGAGTTAAGATGGATTCTATACTTTGGGAATGCTGTCCTGCATAACCCTTTCCCCCTCCAATGGTCGTAATTATAGTTAGAGGAACTTCTACCTGTCCTCCAGACATATATCTCATCTTTGCTGCTTGATTTGCCACCTGATCCATAGCAATGAGAATAAAATCAATATACATTATCTCTACTACCGGCCTTAATCCCCTCATTGCAGCTCCAATGCCTGTCCCTACAATAGCAGCTTCGGAAATAGGAGTATTAAATATCCTCTCTCTACCAAAAATCTCCAAAAGCCCCTTCGTTGCTCCAAAGGAACCACCGTAATCTGCAATATCTTCTCCCCATAGTATAACCCTCTTATCTCTTTTCATCTCCTGATAAAGGGCTTCGATAATAGCTTCTCTATAGGTTATCTCAATATTAGGATCTCTATCCTTAAAAGAAGGTTCCTTTATAACTTGGACCCTACTAAATCTTTCTGGAACATCATTATTTATTCCATTTTCTTTAAATAAATAAAGGGTCATATCTTTTGGGTCTGGATTGGGAGATTCAATAACTTTTGCAGTAATATTCTCATTTCTTAATCTAAATTCCCTTTTTAAAATCTCAATTTCTTCCTTAGTTAAAACGCCAGCATTAATAAGCTCCTGTGAATATAAATCAATGGGATCATATTTTTTCCATAATTGCAGTTCTTCGTAGCTTCTGTAGGTAGCATCTTCAGGCTTTTCTAAAACATCACTAAGAGAATGCCCCATAAACCTATATCCCCAAAACTCAAGAAGAATAGGTCCTTCTCCCTCTCGTGCTCTTTCTACTGCCCTTTTTACTGCATCCCTTACCGCAAGAACATTCATCCCATTAACAACTTCTGCGTACATTCCCTTTTTGTTATAGGCAAATCCCCTTTCCGCAAGATAATCTATTCCTGTAACTTCCCCCCTTTGTTGACCTGATTCCCCATATTGATTATTCATAATCATAAATATTACAGGAATTCCAAATTTTTTCCCCATCAATCCATTAGTAAATTGGGCCATACAAGCCATATTTATCGCTTCATGAGCTATTCCTGTATTCATAGCTCCGTCTCCTATAAAACACAAAGTCACCCTTCCATCCTCAAGAAATCTTGACGCCATAGCGGATCCTACAGCAATTCCCATGCTTCCTCCTACTATAGCATTGGCTCCCAAATGTCCTAAGCTAAAATCTGCAATATGCATAGAACCTCCTCTTCCCCTACAAATACCCCATTCTTTTCCAAAAAGCTCCGCTATAGCCCTAAAAAGAGTAATTTGAAGAGCAAATTCAAAAAGTTCTTCTTTACTTTTATCCTCCCAATTAAAACCTAAAAAATCTGAAACTTCTCTATTTCTTAAAATAAAATCCTTTAACTCCTTTTCATTCATTCCCTTTAACCCAAAATAACTTTTAGCTAAAGCATCTCCATGACCTCTATGGGTGCTTGTTATATAATCATCCTTTGTTATTACCGATATTCCTCCTGTGGGCACTGCTTCCTGCCCTATTGAAAGATGAGAAGCACCAATATAAAGATATCTTATGGGACCATATTTTCCTTTATTTACCCTTAACTCATAGATCATTTCCTCAAAATTTCTAATAAGAAGCATACATTTTAAAAGATCAATACTTTCTTCCTTTGTAATATTTCCTTTATCTAATTCTTCTCTTAGAGTTTTGTTGTATTGAAATTTAGGTATTTTTCCTCCAACTTCTATGTATCCCTGCTCAAACTCTGGGAAAATATTTATTTCCTTGGGCATAGCTTTTCCTCCCTCTTTTTAAATGTCCTCTGGTGAACATACAATTACTTCTACCCCTTCATTTCTTAATTCCTCTATATACTTTGAAGGAACTTTATCATCCACAACAATCTTACTTAGTACCTTTGTAGGTGCTACAAAAGCAAAACATTCTTTACCAAATTTACTATAATCTGCAACTCCTATAATTTCTCTTCCCATTTCAATTATCAATTTTTTTATTTGAGCTTCTGCAATGCTTGCAGTACTCATGCCCTTTCCAGGGATAATTCCCGATATTCCAAGAAATGCTTTATCTACTCTGAATTCTCTTAAAACTCTTTCTGCTATGGGACCTATTAAAGCTATTGTCTCCTTTCTTAATACTCCTCCTGTGAGAATAACTTCAATTCCTCTTGCACTTAATAATTCTCTCGCAACATCTATAGAGTTTGTAACAACGGTTAAGTCATGGCGATTCTTAATATTTCTTGCAATTTGAAGAGTAGTACTACCTGTCTCTATGAAAATCGTTTCTCCATCATTTATTAATTCTGCTGCTTTTATTCCAATAGCCATCTTTTCCTTTAAATTCTGTCTCTTTTTTGTTGCATATAAGGGTTCAAAAGAAAAACTTTGGGGAAGAACAGCACCACCATGGGTTCTTTTCAAGAATCCTTCTTTTTCCAATGCTTCTAAATCTCTTCTTATAGTTGCGCCAGTAACATTAAATATTCTTACTAAATCAGAGACCTTAACCCCCCTTTCCTTTTCTAAAAGCTCTAAAATTCTTGTCCTTCTTTCTTCTGCTAACATTTTCTCCCTCCATTCCATATGTATTCATTTATTTTCATTTTCTATTTTCATTTTTTTTCTTTATGCTATTATATATTTTCGAAATTGTCAAGAAATTAAGGATCTTTCAAAACGTAAAGCTGTAGGAGGGAAAAACGAATAGGAAGATAATTTTATATACCTCTAGGAGAAAGGTACCTATGTAAACCCAAACTTAATAACTAAAAGAACTTCCCCCAATAAATTCTCTTAGGATTGATGTCATGGGGACTTCGGTGGGAGATAGGGGAAGAAAATGGGATAATATATCTAATATTCTTTTTGCTTCGGGATATTCTGGGTAATAAGGAGGAACCGCTCTTAGCATAGGTTCTGCAAAATTCTTTAAAACCGAGAATTCATAAACCAATGCAGAATTAAACATTACATCCGCTCTCTCTTGAGTAGGGAATATGTAAAGATCTTCAGCCCTTCTTACTGACGGCCATTGCCTTATGGAATCTAAGACTCCATATCCTCTAAATATACTATCCCTTACAATTCTTCTCATTAGTCTTGCATCTGTAGTTGGAACTCTATTTTGATTATCAATATTAAGATGGGTCAAGGCACTAACAAAAATATGATATTTCATGTATCCTGGAATACAAGAGGTAACTTCAGGATTTAAACCATGAATTCCTTCCATAACAATTAAACTTCTTTCTTCTAATTTTATTACCCTTCCTGATTCTTCCCTTCTCTTCTTTTGAAAATTATACTTAGGAAGCTCCACCTCTCCTCCATTCATAAGAATTGTCAAATGCTCATTTAGAAGTTTTATATCCAGTGCTTTAGGATTATCGAAATCGTAGTTTCCAAACTCATCTCTTTCAATAAATTCAGGAGGTAAAAAATAATCATCCATCTCAATAACCTGAGGTCTGATTCCATTTACTTTTAACTGAATCTGTAATCTTTTACTAAAGGTAGTTTTTCCTGCAGAAGATGGACCTGCAATAAGTACTAATTTTAAATCAGGAAGCCTTGAACAAATTTCATCAGCAATCTGGGCAATCTTTTTCTCATGGAGAGCCTCTGCCACTTTTATAACCTCAGAGATTTCCCCCTTTTCTATAGCAGAATTCAAAGAAGCCACATCCACCAAACCTAATATTTCTAGCCAATTTTTATACTCATAAAAAGCTTGAAATAATCTAACAATCTCCTTAAATTCACTTACCCTTGAAAGATCCCTCTCATCGGGTAAAACAAGAATAAACCCAGGTTGATAAAGCTTTAGAGAAAAAACTTTAAGATAACCCGTAGAAGGAACTAAAGGAAGATAAGAATATTCATAATGATTCTCAATCTTATACAAGGGAATTTTATTAGAATATATATATTTTAAGAGTCTAATTTTATCTTCATCTTTTCTTTCTTTAAAGATCTTCAATGCTTCCTCTTTAGAAACTACCACTTTTTCTATTGGAATATCTTTTTCTGCTAATTCTCTCATTTTTTCTTCTATAATTTCCAAATCCTTTTGTTTTGGAATATAGTTTTTAAACCTTCCATAGAGACTTTTATGATAGGAATGCTCTACGATTACCTTTAAATCTGGAAGTACTTTTTCACAAGCTAAATTTAAAAGAAAAATATAACTTCTCTCCCATACTCTTCTTCCAAAGTTACTTTTTAAATTTATAAAATCCAATTTCACATCATCATCAATAATATAATTAAGATCCTCTATTTGATTTTCTAGTCTTATTGCAACAGGAAAATCATTATCAGCAAAAAGATTTTTAATTGTCTCTTGATTTTTTAAGATTAAATCCTTAACACTAAGAGGATTATCTTCTTCTATTCTTATAGCACCTCTAATTTCTACGTTTGGCATTTATCCCTCCAGTTAAATGTGATTTTTATCACATTTAAAAATTTTAGTATTAGGTTTATAATATAACATAAAATTTTTAAAGAAAAGAGGTGCAAAATGCTAAAAAAACTTATTATTCTGACAACTCTAATTATTTCCATATTTCTTCTCACAAACATTACTCTTGCTCAAACAGAAAATAAAGCTTATATTATAGGTCTTGCTATTGCAGAAGATATACTAGAAGACGACTATGGCTTAACCTTAATCGATGGTTTATTCAGCATTACAAAATTCAAAAAGTTTCCTGGAACAGATAATTTTAAAGTATATTCCCGTTGGTTTGGAACAGGAAAACATAAAATAAAAGTCCAAATTGTTGATTCTAAAAATAATATTGTAAAGGAAACCAAAGAAGAAGAACTAGTTTTTGCTAAGAACTATGAAACCTATTCCTTCTCTCATGATTTTAACAATATCGTTTTCCCAAGAGCTGGAATTTACTGGGTTCAGGCAGTCTTAAATAATAAAATAGTTTTTAGAGTGCCTTTATTTGTTCAATTATTCGAAGAAGAACTTGACTTTAAATTGGAATCGGAATTTCCAGTATTAGTTTTTTCCATTCCCGCTATAGAGGTATATGAAAATCATAATGGGCTTCAATCTATATTAGGAGTTTTTGAGTATTTTGCCTTCTCAAAATTTCCATCTACAGATGATTTTATTGTGGTCAATGGGTGGTATTCTGGAGATGGAGAATTTAGTCAACATATTGAAGTATTAGATCCTGATGGTAATGTAATCTATGTGTCAGAACCTCAAATCTTTGAAACAGGTCCCAAGAGCATAACTGCAATTTATGATGATCTTACAGACTTCCTGTTTACCAAGCCAGGAATATATATAGTAAGGGTTTATTTAGAAGATGAGCCTATAACTGAATATCCTATACTCGTAGAGCAAAGGTAAAAAGTATTTAAAATAATCTCATCTCAAGGAATAGATAGGACTAAATTAGATCCTATCTATTCCGTATTAAAAAATTAATCTCTCCAGTCAATTAAAACACCAATATATTCATCCTTTCTATTTAGAAGCCCTTCGTAGGCACTTTTAAAATCCTCAGGTTTTATTACATGGGTTATTAAATCCTCAACAATTAGCTTTTTATCTTTTATCAGTTCAAGAATATATAGGGAATTCTTTTCATAAGAAAATTTACTTCCTACTGATTCATAAAGAGGGAAACACCATTCTAAGGCACCTTTTATAGTTACCCATCTCAGATGAACTATTCTTAATAGAGGAGTAATATCCGCTATATAGCTTTTTCTTGGAGTGCCAAGCAAAATTATTTCTCCCATGTCTTTTACCAAATCTGCTATTTCAATTACTATCTTTGAATCTCCCACAGCATCAACTGCAATCTCTACCCCTTTTCCTTGGGTCAATCTTAATACTTCTTCTCTTAAATTCTTTTCTTGGGGATTTATTAAAATATCAATTCCAGCCTTCTTAGCTAAATCAAGTCTTCTCTTAGATAGATCCACCCCTATAACTTTTGCCCCTGCTATCTTAAAAAGTTGAGAAGCTAAATTTCCCACAAGTCCCAAGCCAACTATTAGAACAGAATCTCCTGAATTTAAGGAGGAAACCCGTAAAGAGGTTAATGCAATAGTACCAAATTTTGTGATGGGAATAAGCTTTAAATCCATATCATAGGGGACTTTCACAAAAAAACTACGATCAAGAGTATTTCCTGCTTTTATGATCGAATGGGATGCATGATTGGAAAAATAATAAATCAAATCTCCTTCTTTTAAATTTTCAACTTTTTTTCCTAGCTTAATTACTCTTCCAACTCCAATATAACCTGGTTTAAAGGGATAATGACACCAAGAGGTAGGAACATATACTTCAGGATCTATTCCTGTATAAATGGAAAGTTCTGTTCCAGGACTTATCATAGTATAAATATTCTTTACTAAAGCTTCATCTTCTCTTAATTTTTCTTCTTCCAATTCAAATTCCTCAAAAGAAATTTCCCTCTCTTTAGGGACTATTATTCTTAAGCCTTTCATAAGGACCTCCTTTTAAAAAATCATTGTTTTTTTATTTTATCAAAAACAAGGTATAATTATAGAAAAACTGATATAAATTTTTATTGGAGGAGTAACCTATGAATAAGGTTGCCATAATAACGGGAGGAGGCCAGGGAATAGGAAAAGCTATAGCAAAAAAGTTTTTAGAAAATAATATTCAAGTAGTTATAGCAGAAATAGATGAATCCGCAGGTAAAGAGGTAGAAGAAGAGTATTCTTCTATAGGTAATATAAAGTTTATAAAAACCGATGTTTCAAAGGAAGAAGATGTAAAAAATATGGTGGAAGAAACAATAAATATATTTGGTAAAATAAACTATTTGATAAATAATGCAGGAATTTCTATTAATAAACATATAACAGAATTAAGCTTAGAAGAATGGAACAAAGTAATTGGTGTCAATCTTACAGGTGCTTTTTTATGTGCCAAATATGCATATCCATATTTAAAAAAGGAAAAGGGAGTTATTATTAATATAGCATCTACACGAGCCTTTATGTCAGAACCAAACACTGAAGCCTATTCTGCATCGAAGGGTGGAATTTATGCCTTAACCCATGCCCTTGCCATAAGCTTAGGACCTGATATAAGGGTAAATTGTATAAGTCCTGGATGGATAGAGGTTTCGGAGTGGAAAAAAAGAGCTTTAAGAAGAGCTCCAGAGCTTACTGAAATTGATCATAAACAGCATCCTGTAGGTCGAGTAGGAAAACCAGAGGATATAGCAAACTTAGTATATTTTTTAATTTCCGATGAAGCAGGTTTTATAACTGGAGCAAACTTTATTGTAGATGGTGGAATGACAAGAAAAATGATTTATTTATAAATCTAAATTTTAAACAATTTCTCTAAGGGAATAGGAATTTTCTCTTTATTTTTCAATAGAAATTCTCTATTTTTTTTATCTTTATATTGTGCTAATGCTCTTTGCAATCTTCTTTCCTCATAGTTTTTAGCTACATATATTTTCTCTTTTCTTTCTGGATGAAACTCCGTGTAAAAGGCACATGAAGCAGGAGTTAAGGGAAGAGGAGTATAATCCTGGATCTGCTCTAAATAATGTCCCAAATTTTTTATATACATTGCAAGATCAAAGGCATCTTTTAAAGTTGCTCCAGGATGAGAAGAGATAAAATATGGTATAGTATAGATTTCCTTTCCTAAGATTTTCTTGTATTTATTAAACAGATCTAAGAATCTTTCATATACTTCAAATTTTGGTTTTTTCATAATTTCTAATACATGCTCCTTTATATGCTCTGGAGCAACAGATAAGTGTCCCCCAATATACCCGTTTTTTATTATATTTTTAATGTACTCCTCATCTTTTAAAGCAAGATCATATCTTATACCTGATGCAATAAAAACATGTTTTACTTTTGGTATTTCTTTTATCTTTCTCAAAAGATTTAATTGAGCAGAATGATCTACCTCTAAGTATTTGCATAAAGAAGGATAAAGACAATCTCTATTGGGACAGCTACCAGGCATTTTATGAATTCTACATCTTAATTTATACATATTTGCAGTAGGACCACCTACGTCGGAAATAGTTCCTCTAAAATCTTTCCTCTTTGTTAAACTATATACCTCTCTTAAAATTGATTCCTCATCTCTTGATATTACTTGCCATCCCTGATGAATATTTAAGGAGCAGAAGGTGCAACTTCCAAAACATCCCCTATGGGAAACAATAGAGGTTTTTACGGTTTCTAAGGCAGGAATTTTATTTTTATAAGAGGGATGAGGTAACCTCTGAAAGGGCAAAGAATAGATTAAATTTAAATCTTCAGAAGTGTATAAAGGGGGAGGGTTTTGAATAAGATACCTTTTTCCATCTCTCTGGACCAGTATTTTTTTTCTTTTCATTCCCTCTATAAGTAATTTTTGAAATTCCCAATATTTTTCCTTATCGGAAGCTACCTCTTCAAAGGAAGGAAGCATCATATACTCTTTATCTTTGAAAAGTTCTAAAAATTCTCTTTCCTTTAATGAATACAAAATTCCAGGTATTTCATATATTTCATACCACGATTTCCCTTGAGAAAGCATTTTTGCAATTTGAAGAGTTTGTTTTTCTCCCATACCGTATACAATAATTTTTGCTCTTGAGTCTAATAAAACCGAATGCCTTACCCTATCATCCCAGAAATCATAATGAGAGAATCTTCTTAGACTTGCTTCTATCCCTCCAAGAATTATGGGTACGTCAGGAAATAATTCATGAACTACATTCGAATATACAATAGTTGCTCTATCGGGTCTTTTTCCCGAAACTCCTCCTTCTGTATAGGCATCTTCTTTTCTTTTATTCTTATTTGGAGTATAATTTGCCACCATGGAGTCCACAGACCCTGCTGTAATACCAAAAAAAAGTCTTGGCTTTCCTAATACTTTGAACTCTTCTTTATCTCTCCAATTAGGTTGAGGAATAATGCCTACTTTAAATCCATGATATTCTAAAAATCTTCCTATTACCGCAGAGCCAAAGGAAGGATGGTCTACATAAGCATCTCCTGAAATGATTATAATATCAAGCTCATACCAGCCCTTTCTTTTTGCTTCTTCTAAAGATATGGGTAAAAAGTTAAACATTAATATTCACAATTACACTCTTTTTCTTTATTTAAATCTTCTGATTCCACCTCTAATGTGGAATGAGTAATCCCAAATTGGTCCTTTAAAACCTTTTTAGCTTCCTCTACTATCTTTTCAGCTAAGGAAAGCCTTTGATCTTCTACTACAATATGAGCAGAAAGAATAAGATCCTTAGAAGATACTTGCCAAACATGAATATGATGCACATCTCTTACTCCAGAAACCTTACATATAGCTTTTTGTATCTCTTCAATTTCAATACCTTTTGGAGTTCCTTCCATCAGTATATGGATTGTATCCTTCATGAGATCAATAGAGTTGTAAAAAATAAAACCTGCAATTAATAAGGATATAATTGTATCTGATATATAAAGTCTATAAAATATGATTAATAAAGCTCCGAGTATTACTCCTAAAGAAGAGATAGCATCGGAAACAAGATGAAGAAAAGCCCCCTTAATATTTAAATTATGTTGGGAATCTTCATGTAAAAGATAAGCAGAAATAATATTTCCTATTAGTCCAATAATACCTATAGTTATTGTTTGAATACCATGTACTTCCTTAGGAGATTTTATTCTTTCCAAGGCTTCAAGGATAAGAAAAATAAAAACACCAAAGAGAAGAATGCTATTAAGAAGTGCGGATAAAATCTCAATCCTTCTATATCCATAGGTATGATTCCTATCGCTCTTTTTATTCTTTGATATTAACTCTGCTAGCAAACTTACTAATAGCGCAAAAAAATCGTTTATATTATGTAATGCATCACTAACAAGGGCTAAGCTTCCTGATAAAATTCCTCCAATAACCTCCATTAGTGCCATTGAAAAGTTAATAAACATAGCCATCAAAATTCTTTTTAAAGTCACTTTCAAACCTCCATGCCTGTTAAAAATCTTTAAAAATTATAAAGAATTCTTCTTTAATTTCCAAGATAAAAAATATTAAAAATAAAAAGCCTCGAGATCTCTCCCGAGGCTTAAAATCTAATTTAAATTATTAAAAACTTATTTCACATTAAAACTCAATTCCTATTCTTCCTACAAAGAATCCCTCAGGAGGAAGTTGTCCAGTAAATATCTGAGTAGATGTTATATAGATTAATTCCCAAAGAGTTACAAGTCCCCGTCTTGTTATCATTTTTGCACCCACAAACACTTCAGCAACAAAAGGAGAAACATAAGCTTCTTCTCCCCAAACTATAAAATTTCTTGTCCCTACTCCTAGGTAAGGAATGTTATTACCATAGGGAAGTTCTAAAGCAATTCTTACCGATGGAGAAAAAATTGGTATTATAAGGATCAATATTATATCTAAAGAAGCCTCCAATCTTAAAATAGAAAAAAGTGATTGGGAAAAACTCATCTCTCCATAGGGTAGTAGCAATGTAACTCCTGATCCAAAGGGATAGACTCCGCCAATCTCAAAGGTGAAATTTCCCTCCTGAGCAAAGGAGACATTAGAAGAAAGAAAAAGTAAGAGAAGAATTAAAAATGGGAAAATTTTTCTCATTTTTTCCCCTCCTTTTTATAGATTTTTATATTATAACCCATAAAATTTTCTAGATCAATTTTTTCATAGAAGTACTATCCCCTTGTCATAGCTACATTGTATAGGGTATTATTTTTTAAAACTTAAAAGGAGGGATAATTTTGATAAAAGTTAAAAATCCAATAGTAGAACTTGATGGAGATGAAATGGCAAGAGTTATGTGGAAAATGATTAAAGAACAGCTTATTTTCCCTTACTTAGATATTCCTTTGATTTATTTTGATTTAGGCATTGAAAATAGGGATAAAACTGAAGATAAGGTAACATTAGAATCTGCAAAGGCAATAAAGGAATATAAAGTTGGTGTAAAATGTGCTACCATAACTCCTGATGAAGAAAGAGTTAAAGAATATAATTTAAAAAAGGCCTGGAAAAGTCCTAATGCTACAATTCGTGCCTATCTTGATGGAACAGTCTTTAGAAAACCCATTTTAGTAAGAAATATCCCTCCTGCAGTAAAATCCTGGAAAAAACCTATAATTATTGGAAGACATGCCTATGGAGATATATACAGTGCCTTTGAGTATAAAGTAGAAAAACCTTTAAATTTGGAGATTATTCTTAAAGATAATACTACTTATACCTTTCCTGTCCATAGTTTTGAGGGAAAGGGTGTATTTATGGTCTTACACAATACAGAAAAATCTATAAGAAGTTTTGCAAGATCCTGCATAAATTACGCCCTCTCCGAAAAAGTTGATCTTTGGTTTTCTGCAAAGGATACCATATCTAAAATCTATCATGGATATTTTAAAGAAATCTTTCAAGAGGAAGTAGAAAAAAGAAGAGAAGACTTTGAAAAAGTTGGAATAAAATATAAATATTTTTTAATTGATGATGCAGTGGCTCAACTAATAAAAAATGAAGGAGGAATCCTTTGGGCATGCATGAATTATGAAGGAGACATTATGTCTGATATGATCGCTGCAGGTTTCGGAAGCTTAGGACTTATGACCTCTGTTTTAGTCTCTCCCTCTGGAGAGTTTGAATTCGAAGCAGCTCATGGGACAGTAAGGAGACATTATTATGAATACTTAAAAGGAAATCCCACATCTACAAATCCCACTGCATCAATCTTTGCATGGACAGGAGCTATAAGAAAAAGAGGAGAATTGGATAATACTCCTGAAGTTTCTGAATTTGCAGATAAGTTAGAAAAAGCAGTAGTAAACACTATTGAAATGGGTATAATGACAAAAGATTTGCAACCTTTAGCGGATCCTCCCGTTGAAAAATTTGTTAATACTGAGGAATTTATTAAAAAAGTAAGAGAAAATCTTGAAAAATTATTATGAAAATAAGAGGACACCATCTTCTTTGTATTTTACATTTTGAAGGAAAGGGGTATTCGCAGGAATTTGTCCAAAACATGGAATTAATAAAGGAAAGATTAAAAAAGGGTGAAAGATTTTTATTAGTCATCAGTGGAGATGATATATGCTATAAATGTCCCTATTATAAAGGAAGATGTTTAAGAGAATCAAACATTGGAGATATAGAAAAGAAGGATAAAAATATAATTAGCTTTTTAGGATTAAAAAGGAATAGACTATATTCCTATAATGATATAAGTAAAATAATTTTTGAAAAAATGAATAAGATAATCTTTGAAGATTTTTGTAAAGATTGCTCCTGGTATTACCTATGTTCAGGAAAAAATCTTTTTCAATATTAATTTTACATATGGATGAAACTTATTTTTACCAAGAAAGATTAAGATCTTTGGGAATAGAAATAGATTTAAGAGATATTCCCGAAAAAAAATATATATGTTCCTTTCAAAATTTAGAGAAAATAGAAAATAGAATACCAAAATTCAATAGAAGTATAATTTTTTTAGGAAAAAGTGATTATCATTATTTAACTTACATTTTTTTAAAAAGAATAAACATACCTATAATTTTAATTACTATAGACTATCACTTTGATACCAAAGAGACTTTTGAAAACTATATAAGTTGTGGATCTTGGCTTCTTGAAGCAATGAAACTTAAAAATATCAAAAAAATAATATCAATAAATTCTAGAGAAGACTTAGAGAAAAGACTTAAAAATATAGTATTAGAATTACCTTTATATGTGAGTATTGATAAAGATATACTGGATAAATGTTATTTAGATACCAATTGGGATCAAGGAGATTTTTCTTTAGAAGACCTTTTTAAGTTAATTTCTTCTTTTTCTTGTCATAATATTATAGGAATTGACATTTGTGGTGAGCCATCTTTTAATATTTATGAATATAAAAGAAGTGAAAAAATTAATTTGGAGATTCTAAAAATAATAATGGAGAGAAATAAAATAAAGATGTCTGCATAATTTAAGGAAGGAGAAGATATGCCAGCAAATCTTCCACCCCAATATTTTGAGGCAGAAAAAAGATATAGAGAAGCAAAAACTATAGAAGATAAAATACAAGCATTAAAAGAAATGCTTGCCATTCTCCCTAAACATAAAGGAACAGATAAAATGAAGGCAGATCTTAGAAGAAAACTTTCCCAGCTTATGGAAGAAGCAGAAAAAAGACCAAAAAAGGGAGGAAGGGGAATGGATTATATTGAAAAAGAGGGAGCAGGACAGGTAGTAATCATAGGACCACCTAATACTGGAAAATCAACCTTTTTTAAAACTCTGACAAATGTAGATACATTAATTGCAGATTATCCCTTTTCCACTATAAATCATACTTTAGGAATGATGCCTTATGAGAACATTCAAATTCAGCTTATCGATCTTCCTCCTTTATGGGAAAATACTGAATCTTGGATCTACAATATTATAAGATATTGTGATCTGACAATTGTATTTTTAGACATGGAGTCTTTATCCTTAGTAGACGATTATTTAAAGATTAAAGATCTATTAGGTAATAAAAAAATTAAGTTAGTAAGAGAAAACCCTGATAGGGATCCTTATGCTCCTATAAAAGAAGTTAAAAGCATGATTATAATAAACAAGATAGATCTTATAACTCCTCTTGAAAGAAAAGAAGAAATAGATGTTCTAAAAGAAGAATTAAATGTATATTGTATCTCCGCAAAGGAAGGTATAAATATGGAAGAAATTAAAAGAAATATATTTAATGAATTAAATATTGTGAGAATCTATACTAAAAAACCAGGATACCCTCCTGACCTCGATACTCCATATATTCTCCCTAAAGGAAGCACTGTTCTTGATGTTGCAGAATTAGTTCATAAAGATATTGCCAAAAATCTAAAATATACAAAACTCTACACAAAAGATGGTAAAATAAAAGGACTTCCCGTGGAAAAGAGTTATGAGTTGAAAGATGAAGAAATTCTTGAGTTTCATACTTAATAAAAACTTAAATTTAGGAGGATAAAAAAAATGCCTGAATTTGGAACGTCATATTCTGTTCTTTCTCTAGGAAGAAAGGTTACTCAATTATACGAAGAGATAGCAGAATCTACTGATAATGAGCTTGCAAAGAAGGTTTTATATGATATTGCCAATGAAGAGAAGATACATGCAGGAAAATTTCTAAGACTTCTATAAGTAGAAGAAATGATAAAAGAACTTAAAAAAATAAAAATTGTTTCACGTGAAACATTAGGTAAAAAATGGGAAAAATAATTGCTGTTGCCAACCAAAAAGGTGGAGTAGGAAAAACTACAACAGTTATAAATCTAGGATTTGCTCTTGGAAGCTTAGGAAAAAAGATCTTATTAGTAGATGCAGATCCCCAAAGTAATACTACTAGTGGAATTATAGGAAGGAAGGATATAAGGCCGAGTCTTTATGATAGTTTAATTCAGGATCTTCATGTAAAAGAAATAATATATCCCTTAAGAAAAGAAGAGAATTCTCTTCGAGAAAACTTATATATAATTCCATCAAATATAGATTTAGCAGGAGCAGAGATAGAATTAGTTTCAGCCTTTTTAAGAGAATTAAGATTAAAAAAAGTTTTAGAGCCCATAATAGATGATTTTGATTATATATTTATTGATTGTCCTCCCTCATTAGGACTTCTTACAGTAAATGCTTTAACCTGTGCCCACTACGTACTTATTCCCCTTCAATGCGAATACTACGCTCTAGAAGGCATTTCTCAATTATTAAGAACTATCGAGCTTATAAAAAGAAATTTAAATAGAGACTTGGAAATTCTTGGAATTCTTCTTACTATGTATGGAAGAACATCTTTATCTCAACAAGTAGTAGACGAGGCAAGAAAATTTTTTAAGGATAAAGTTTTTAAAACTATTATTCCAAGAAATGTAAGATTAAGTGAGGCACCAAGTTTTTCCCAATCTATTTTTGAATATGCTCCTGAATCATCAGGGGCCTTAGCTTATAAAGAATTAGCAAAGGAGTTGATAAAAAATGGGTAAAGAGAAAAGATTGGGGAGAGGGCTCTCTGCATTAATACCTACAGAGGAAGAGAGTAAAATAAAAGAAATTGAAATAGAGAAAATACTTCCCAATCCTTATCAACCAAGAGAAACCATAGATATCGAAAATCTTAGAGAACTCTCTGAATCTATAAAGCAAAGAGGCGTTCTACAACCCATATTAGTGAGGCAAAAGGATGATAAATACGAAATTGTAGCAGGTGAAAGAAGATATCAATCTGCAAAAATAGCAGGACTTTCCAAAATACCTGCTATTGTATTAAATATATCGGACCAAGAAGCCTACGAGATATCTTTGATAGAGAATTTACAAAGAGAAGATTTAAATCCAATAGAGAAAGCAAAGGCTTTTCAAAACTATATTGAAAAGTATAATGTTACCCATGAGGAATTGGCAAACAAACTTAATATAAGTAGAACAGAGATAACAAATCTTTTAAGATTATTGCAACTTCCCCTAGAGATTCAAGAAGAAGTAAGAAGAGGAAATTTAACTTACGGACATGCAAGAGCCCTCCTTAGCATAGATGATCCTAATTGGCAAAAGATCTTAGCCCAAAGGATTATTAAAGAAAAACTTTCGGTAAGGGAGACAGAGGACTTAGCAAGAAGAAAGGGTAAGAAAATAGAGAAAATTCCAGAAATTATGGTTTTGGAAAGAAAATTACAAGAATATTTAGAAACTAAAGTAAAAATTCAACCAAGATCTCCTGAAAAGGGGAAAATAACCATAGAATATAGAAGTTTAAAGGAATTAGAAAGAATCATAGAAAAATTCATGCTATGAAAGGAAAACTTTTAGGTTTATTAAGTGTCACACTAGCATGTATATTCTGGAGTCTATCCTTTTCAGTATCAAAGATACTTTTAAAACAAGTTTCTCCCTTTGAATTAGCCTTTACAAGATTTTTTTTAGCATCAATTTTTTCATATATAATCTTCTTTCCCAAAGTAAAAAATATTCCTTTAAAATGGGACTATCAAAAACCTTTATTTGTAGCAGGTTTTTTAGGAGTAACCCTATATTTTATTTTTGAAAATTGGGGATTAAAATTTACTACAGCCTCTGAAGGATCTTTACTTGTGGGCTCATTTCCTGCAATGGGTTTACTTTTGGAAATTTTCAAAGAACAAAAGCATCCTCCCAAAGAAAGAATTTTAGGAATAATATTATCTCTTCTTGGAGTAATTCTAATCCTAGGGAATGCAGGAATAAAATTTAAAATCCAGAACCTTATTGGCAATTTCTTAATTCTTCTCTCAGGTTTATCCTGGGTAATATATAACTGGGAGATAAAAAGGGTTAACCATATTTATCCTTTTGAAGTTTTAACAACTTTTCAATTAATATATGGCGCCTTTTTATTTATTCCTCTACTCTTTTTCACAGGTTTAAGAATCCCCAAGGGTAAAGAAGGACTTTTAGGGATTTTTTATTTAGCATTTTTCTGCTCTGCCTTAGGATATCTCCTATATAATTACGGATTAAAAAAAATGGAAGTGAGCCAGGTAGTTAATATATTAAACTTAATTCCCCTTTTTGGTGCCCTCTGGGGATTAATCTTTTTAAAAGAAAACTTAGGATTCATAGAAATCTTGGGAGGATTATTTATTATTCTGGGAGTTAGTATTACCACATGGAAATAAAAGGAGTTATATGGGATTGGGACGGAACTCTAGTAGATTCATTTTTGGAATGTTTTAATGCTACAAAAAAAGTTCTTTCCCTTTTTGGGATAAATATTTCTCTAGAAGAATATAGAGAAAATTTTGCCCCTAATTGGTATGAAATGTATAAGAATTTTGGATTAAAGAGAGACTATTGGGAGATAGCAGATAACTTATGGTATAAATATTTTAATCATTCATGTATTAAGTGGAGAGATGGCGCTTTAGAGAACCTTTCTTTTTTAAAAAATTATGGGATAAAACAAGGAGTGGTCACTGCAAGTACAAAACTAGATATTGAAAAGGAATCTTTCCATCTTAAACCTGAAAGATTTATCGATTGTTTTATAACCTGGGAGGATTCTTTAAAAAAGAAACCTGACCCTGAATCTTTATTTAAAATATTAGACATTTTAAATCTAAAACCTGAAGAAATTGTTTATATTGGTGATACTTCAGGAGATATAATAATGGGGAAAAAAGCAAAAGTAAAACTGGTAATAGCAATTCAATCTAATTTTAATAAAAAGGAAGAACTTTTGAAAAATTCTCCTGACTTCTTTTTTGAAAACTTATGGGATCTTTTAAACTTTTGGAAGAAAATATTAAAATAGATTCTATCCTACTTCCAATTCCTCAGAGAATTGACTCATATATAGATTGTAATAAAATCCCTTCTTCTCTAACAGTTCCTTATGAGTTCCTCTTTCTACAATTTCTCCATTATTGATTACTAAAATTAGATCTGCATTTTTTATAGTACTTAATCTATGAGCAATTATAAAACTAGTTCTTCCTTTCATAAGATTCAACATAGCGGCTTGAATATATTTTTCAGTTCTTGTATCCACATTACTTGTCGCTTCGTCAAGAATCAAAATTTTAGGATTTGCTAAAATAACCCTTGCAATAGCAAGAAGTTGTTTCTGTCCCTGACTCAAATCTCCTCCATCTTCTGAGAGAATAGTGTCATAACCATTAGGAAGATTTAAAATAAATTGTTCTGCATGAGCAAGTCTTGCAGCCTCTTTTATTTCCTCATCCTTTGCAGAAAGTCTTCCATATCTTATATTATCTTTAACTGATACAGAAAAAAGATAAGTATCTTGAAGAACAATACCTAATATATCTCTTAAACTTTTTCTTTTTATTTTTCTTATCTCTATTCCATCGATCAATATACTTCCTTCATCCACATCATAAAATCGTGCGAGAAGACTTATTATAGTAGTCTTTCCTGCACCAGTAGGACCCACAAGAGCTACTACTTGGCCTGGTTTTATATGAAAATTAATATTTTTCAATACAGGATTTCCTTTTTCATAAGAGAACCAAACGTTTCTAAATTCAAACTCTCCTCTTACATCCCTAAGCTCAACTGCATCCTTATCGTCTTCTACTTCTTCTTTTTCCTTTAAAATTTCAAATATTCTTTCCGCGCTGGCAATAGCGGACTGAATCATATTATATTGATTTGCCAGTTCATTAAGAGGCCTTGAAAATTGTCTTGAATAATTAATAAAAACTGCTATAGAACCAACAGATATCAAATTGCGATAGGCAAAGTACCCCCCAAAACCTGAGATAATAGCAAAACTAATATTATTAATAAGGTTCATGATAGGTCCTACAAGACCAGAAAATATCTGTGCCTTTATTCCCACTTTTGTTAGCTCCTTATTTACCTCATCAAACCTTTCAATTTCTTTATTCTCTCTTCCAAAGATTTTAATAACTTTAATTCCCGAAATATCTTCCTCTATTATTCCATTTAAATTTCCTAAAAGAGTTTGGTTTGCATAAAAATATTCTCTTGTTTTTTTTGCTATAAATTCTGTAGAATAAATGGTAAGGGGAACGGTTAATAAACTTACTATGGTCATGGGAATACTTATTCTTAACATAACAATTATTATTCCTATTAATGTAAAAATCCCAGAAAGCAATTGAATAACGCTATTTCCCAAAACCATACCTATATTATCTATATCATTGGTGATTCTACTCATTATATCTCCATGAGGTCTTGTATCAAAAAATTTTAATGGTAGGTACTGAAGTTTATTAAATAAATCTTTTCTCATAGAAAAGACTATATTTTGAGTTGTTTTTAACATAATATATCCCTGAAGCCATGCCACTAAAGATCCAAGAATATAAACTCCTGAAAGAAGAATAAGGAAATTTAAAAAACCATCGTACTTTTTTGGAATAATATAACTATCAATAGCTTTTCCTATCATATAAGGACCTATTATGCCTAAAATAGACGAAAAAAGAACGAGAATAAATACGAAAAATAACATTAATTTGTATTCTCCTAAATATCTCCAGAGATTCTTCAATGTTTCCCATGGATTCTTTATTTTTATCTCCTCAAAGGATCCAAATCCTCTTCCAGGACCTCCCCTAAAAGGTCCCATAGGTAAAGGTGGTACTCTTCTTTCTTCTCTTCTTTCCCTATCCATTAAGCACCTCTTCTCCTAATTGAGATTTATATATTTCTTGATATATAGGATTATTTCTTAACAACTCATTATGACTTCCAATTCCAACAATTCTCCCATTTTCAAGAAGAATAATTCTATCAGCATTCATTACTGTTCCTATTCTCTGAGCAATCAAAAAAGTAGTACAATTCTTCATAATCTCTCTTAATCCCTTTAATATTTTCTGTTCCGTTGCAAAGTCCACCGCACTAGTAGCATCATCAAGAATTAGAATTTTAGGTTTTTTAATTATTGCTCTTGCTATAGCAATTCTCTGCTTCTGTCCTCCAGAAAGATTTACTCCCCTCTGACCTATCAAGGTATCATAACCATTAGGTAGATTAATAATAAAATCATGAGCCTGAGCTATTTTACAAGCATTTATAATCTCCTCATCTGTTGCATCTTCCTTTCCCCAACGTACATTTTCCTTTATTGTGCCAGAAAAAAGTACTGTATCCTGAGGAACCATAGATATTGCAGATCTTAAGACCTTTAGATCTATCTCTCTTACATCTATTCCATCAATTAAAATCCTTCCAGAAGATACATCATAAAGCCGAGGAATAAGATTAACTAATGTTGACTTTCCAGAACCTGTTGTTCCTAATATACCAACAATCTCTCCAGGATGTACAGAAAAATTTATATCCTTAAGAACTGACCCCTTTTTACCATCATAACTAAAATATACCTTTTCAAAAACCACTGTTCCCTTCAAAATAGGTGTTGAATCACTCTTAAAGGATACTATATCAATTTTTTCATCTAAAACTTCCCTTACTCTCTCTGAAGATGCAGAAGCTCGAGATATAAAGATAAGAATATTACCAATCATCATAAGAGAAAAAAGAATTTGAAACATATAATTTATATATGCCATAACTTCTCCAACTTTCATATTTCCAGATTTAACTAATAAACCACCAAACCATAGAACTCCCAATACACTAAGATTCATGATCAACATAAAAATAGGCATAGCATAAATCATAAGTTTGATAGCTTTTATAACAGCATTCATTAAAGCAGAATTAGCATGTCCAAACCTTTCCTTTTCATAATCTATCCTCATAAAAGCTCGAACTAATCTTACTCCCGTAAGATTTTCTCGAACCACATTGTTTAACCAATCAATTCTTTTCTGAACCTCAGAAAATAGAGGAAAACTTCTTTTCATAACCATTATAAAGATTAAGATAAGAATTGGAATGGAAAATAAAAATATAAGAGAAAGAGACCTATTAATGGAAATTGCCATTATAATTCCACCTATGAAAAGAAGAGGAGCTCTCACAACAATTCTTAAGCACATCATAACAAGGTTTTGCAGTTGATTTACATCATTTGTTATCCTTGTTATAAGAGAAGAGGTATGAAATTTGTCAATATTTTTAAAAGAAAAGGATTGAACTCTTTTAAATAAATCTAATCTTAAATCTTTTCCAAAATTCTGACTAGCATAACTTGCAAAGATAGTACAACCAACTCCACCAATCATTCCAATCAAAGCAATAATTATCATAAAAACTCCTGTTCTTAATATAAAAGGAAGATTATTTTTTAATATTCCTTCGTCTATAATTCTTGCCAATAAAGTTGGTTGATAAAGATCACATATAACCTCAATTACCATGAACAATGGAGCTAAAAGGACATAAATCCAATAAGGTTTTAAATATATTAACAACCTGCGCATTTTTTGCTTCCTCCACTATTCTCGTTTAATTTTCTTAAATTATCTCTTATTCTTTTTAAAAAGTTTTTTAATAGCTCCTTTTCATCCTCAGAAAAATTCATAAAACATTCTTTTTCTAAAATATTAAAAACCTCTCTTAGATTACTTATAAATTTTTTTCCTTCATTTGTTAAATAAATTCTCGAATACCTTTTATCCTCCTTGTCTTTTTCCTTCCTTATTAGTCCCCTTCTTTCCATTCTTCTTAAAATTAAAGTTACGGTTGATGGCTTTATTTTCAATTCTCTAACTATATCCTTTTGAATTAGTCCCTCCTTTTCTTGTAATAAAAGAAGAACAGGTGCCTGCCCCCTATAAAGTTTTATTCCAGAAAGGAGTTTTTCTCTTCTTATAAAATGCTCTTTTATTACCTCTTTAAATAAAGAATAAAGAGAATTATTCTTATCTTCTTTCATAAAAAATCTCTTCTTATAAATATTTAGATAACTAAATATTACCATAAAATTAAAAACTTGGAAAGAAGATATATTATTGATATAATCTAAAAAAAGAATTCTGCATAGGATTCTAATTTCTTTTTATGATTGAGAAGATAATTATAAATATACTTATAATTTTATTTGGTTTTTTAATTAAAAAAACGAGAATTCTTCCTGAAAATACTGGAAAGGTATTAAGCAGATTTATAGTATACATTACCCTTCCTGCTACAATCTTAAAAGTTTTTTTAACAACTAAAATTCAAATGGATTTTATCATTCTTCCTATATCCTCATTATTATTGGGACTATCGGTCTTTTTACTCTCATTTTTTATATTAAGATCTTTGAACTTTGAAGAAAAAATAAAATGGACTTTACTTATCTCTTTATGTGGATATAATGTAGGTCTATTTGCCTATCCCTTTATCCAATCCATTTGTGGAGATGAAGGCTTATTTATAATGGCAATGTTTGATATAGGTAATTCTTTCTTGGTTTTTGGTTTAGCCTACGCCGTATCCCTAATTGCCGTGAATCAAAGTAAAATAGATTTTTATAAAATAATAAAGAATGTAATATTATTTTTTCCCTTGGATATTTACATAATCTCTATAATCCTTAATCTTTTCAATATCAAATTTCCTTCTCTCCTTTATGATTTTGTCTCCCAATTATCAATGCCAAACAATGTTCTTGCTCTTTTCACCATTGGTTTTTTCTTGGATTTTAACTTGAATACCTCTGAATTAAAAGCCTTAACTTTAGGCTTAATTTTAAGAGTTCTTCCAGGAATTCTATTCTCTTTTATAATTTTTTACTTTTTCCCTTCTAATTTAATCTCCAAGATAATATCTATTGGACTTCTTCTTCCTGCCCCCTTAGTAGCAATTTTATATTCCAGTGAAAGAAATCTAAATGTAAAGCTTGCATCTCTTTTAGTTTCTTTAACTATTATCACAGGAGTAATTTCTATATTTTTTATTATGAAAGAATGTTAAAATATATAAATAATGCTTTCTCTTAAAGGAAAGATAGCATTAATTACTGGTGCCAGTAGAGGAATAGGAAGGGCTATTTCAAAGGCATTAGCCCAAGAAGGAGTAAATCTTGCTATCAATAGTAGAGCAGAAGAAGGATTACTTATTCTAAAAAATGAATTAAAGGATTTTGGAATAGATATTCTTCTTTGTCCTTTTGATCTAAAGGATCCAAAAACCCCAAAATTAATTATTGAAAAAGTAATTGAGTATTTTGGAAAATTAGATATCCTTATTAACAATGCAGGAATTGCTTTAGCAAAACCAATAATAGAAACCAAGGAAGAAGAATGGGATGAAATTATGGCGGTTAATGCTAAAGCACCCTTCTTTTTATGTAAATATGCAATCCCTTATCTTAAAAAATCCGATATACCAACGATAATAAACATATCATCTGTTGTGGGTACAAAGGGATATATTAATCAAGGAGCTTATACTGCTTCAAAACATGCCTTAATGGGATTTACAAAGGTTTTAGCTCAAGAAGTCCATGATGATGGAATAAGAGTTCATGTTATAGCACCTGGTGGTGTTGCAACAGATCTTGTAACAATTATGAGACCTGACATAGATCCTGAAACCTTGATAAAGCCTGAGGAAATTGCTGAAATTATAATATTTCTTTTAAAATTCCGAGGTAATGCTGTTATTGATGAGATAAATGTCAGAAGAGAGAAGAATCCTCCTTGGAGATAATTGAATCTTTTAAAACCCTTTTTTATTCTTTTTTTATCCGCTCCTTTTTACAACTAAGATTTTTCATTTATCCACAGTTGTGGATAATTTTGTGGATTACCTGTGGATAACTCTGTGGATAACTTGGGTAATCTGTGGATAATTTTGTGGATAAATTTTTAAATGGGGATACTGTGGATAAAATGTGGAAAGTTATCCACAGGTAAAAACCTTTTATATAAAAGGTCTATTTGAGTTATCCACATTATCCACAGCCCCTACTACAACTACAATATTATTTTTTTATATATAAATTTAAATATTTGTTATTGCAGTTGTAAATTGTGGACAAATTTTAAAATTGTCCTGTAGATAAATACATATAGAATCTTCCAGTTTCTTTAGGATTTTCTGTTCCAAGATAAACAGGAAAAGCATATCCTATAACAAAAGAGAGGGGAATATCAAAAAATGTTGTAAAATTATAGGAATTTTCTATTCCTAATCCAATTTTTAATCCCTTATAATCTATTTTCTCATTTTTGTTCCATACTCCTCCAATTTCTGTAAATACATTTAAATGAATATCTCTTAGAATAAATAAGTTAAAAAATTTAGTTTCCTGATCCCTTAATAAGGGAATATTCCAGTTAATATTTAAAGACCATTTAAAGTCTCCTTCATAATCATCTATCAAAGATTTCCAATCCTTTAGGTTAAATCTTTCATATTTATTTATAAAACCAGAGGGATCTTTTTCTATTGATATATAACCTGTTGTATTATTAATAGTTAAATAACTATGAGGAAAAACAAGGAAATATTTTAATAAATTCCAAGAGAGCTTATAAAATCTTTCCGATTGAAAAGGTAAAGAGGAACGGAAATTTAAAGTGTTAATCATTGCAAGACTATAGAGATCTTTTAATCTTGTTAGATTTAGATCAAAATATGAATAAAGGTCATATCCCAATGTTAAATTTAATCTATAGGAAGGCTGCCATAAGTTTCCACTTATTCCTAAAGAAAATTTCTCCCAAAAGCTTTTACTTAGAGTAAATAAACCTGCATAATAATCAGGTTGAATAAATAAAAGGGCAAAACCAAAATAATCATCCCTTGGTAGATATCTTATAAATTGAAAGATAGTTCCTGGATGGTAATATCCATAAATATCCTGAAAATATAATCCTTCAAGACTCCACCAGTGATTTATAGGATCATATCCTTCTATTTTATAAGAAAGATTGGTTATCTGTCCTGTAGAAAGATCAATAGAAAAAGAGGGATAAAGATCATAATAAATGACATAGGCGTCAAGAGGTCTTTTTATTTTTGAAGTATAAATTACCTTTCTTGGTAAGGAATTATTTAATCGGTTAATATCTGGAATCATAGAATCAGGATCCAATTCTACCCTTATTACCTTATCCTTTGTCTGAAAATCTAAGTATATTTCTTTCTCTTTTCCATCATAAATTCTTCTTAATTTTTCTCCCTTTGTGGTCTCTAATAAAATTTCTACAGGCAATATTCCATTCCCTTCTCTTTTTAAATGGACCCTTGTAATCCAATTTTCTCCAAATTTGAAACTTTCAAAGTTTAATACTTGCCAATCTATAGTTGCAGTGGAATAAAACCATGTATTAAAGAAGTCGGTAAAGTCCCTTCCTGTTATTTTATTGATAAGATTTTTAAAATCTTCAGTACTTGCAAATTTATCATTATATTCTTCATAAAAAGCTCTTAAAAATTCATTAAATTTTTCTTCCCCAATCATAAAAGCTAAACTTCTTAATAATAAATAGGCTTTGTTATATACTTTATTTGTATATCCATTATAATTACTGTTCCAATAATCTTTAACAATGGGCTCATCCCATCCATCCCTTATATATGTTAAATAGGGATATTCCACCTGTGATTCCCTTAAATTCCATTCTCCCACTAAATAATCTTTTAAATAGTTTAGAAAATAATCCTCTCCTAAATCAGGGAAAAGATTTCCACCTTTTGAGCCATATTTTTTCTCAAAATAATATATAGAAGAATATTGTGACAGAGCTTCGCTTATCCAATTTTCCCAGTCAAAATCTGCTCCTACTCCTATGCCCCACCATAGATGGGCAATTTCATGAGCAAGAAGCCACTCATTTATTCTTTCTAAAAGAAAGGGAGAGAAAAGATCTGATGAGTAAAAAACACTATTTCCAAGAAGGATAAAATTATCCGCAGTCATTCCCCAAAAACCTTCTATTTGTCCTTCCACAATAACTATTCTTTTGTGTTTTGATGGTCCATATAAAGATTGATAATAAGCTAAAATCTCTTGGGCAAGACTTGCTAAAATTCTTGCTTTATATTCTCTTCCCTGATAAAAATAAAGGGATATCTCGGGTGTAGTTTGTATTATTGGTTTGTAAACAAGATATTTTTTACTTAAAGCAATAGGTAGAGATCTTTTAGGATTATAATTTTTTCCAATAACCTTTTTCCAGTTTTCATTTACGATTTCTTCTTTTTGTTCGTCTACTCCTAAAGCAACTACATAATCCTTTGGAACCATTAATTCTATATTAAAATTACAAAGGGTTAATCTTCCTCCTTTATCCCATTCTCCCTTTATAAAATGTAGTTCTTGAGGAAACCATCCAAATCTCCATATAAAGGAATCTTTAGCATAGGACATATCTCCCATATATGCTTTAGGGAATTTTGTGGAGAATAAGATTTTTAAATAAAAGGATCCTTTCGGAGAAAGGGGTTCTGGTAGAATAACTCTTAAATAATTATCTTCTAAAGAATAATTGGTAAATAAAATTTTTCCCTTTTCTAAAGTATAATTTAATCTATTTCCTTTCTTGTCAAAAATATTTCTTATTTCAGTATATGCTGGATCAAAACCATTAATATAATAGGAATCTTCTACAACAGGATGAAGATAGGGATTATCCTTCTTACCAAGATTAGCAGGAAGATAAAAATAAATTTCTGAAATATTCTCATTGGTATTATTAATGTAATTTATTTCCACATATCCATTGATTTTTAAATTTTTTGGGTCTAATTGGACAAAAAGATTGTACGTAGAAAAACTTTCCATGGCATAAGTTGTGGAGAAAAGGAAAAGAATTAAGAAATATATGAAAAATTTTCTCATTTTTCTACCTCCAAAGCTAAAAATCAAAAATTCTTTTAAATACTTATATAAATTATACATCAGAATTATTTCTTTTGTTGATATTCTTTTTAATTAATGTTAAATTACTTGTTGTTCCACCTTTTAAAAATCCTCCTGCTGTTTCCTCAGAAATTTTTAATTATTATCATAATGTTGGGGATATTTCCTCCCTTGGAAATGAAGGATGCGTAGGCTATTTAGAAGTAAAAAGAGACCTTAAAATACTCAAGAAGCTTTTATTCCTATGTTAGGAGCTGGTATTATCTGTCTTGCTCCTGCTACTCCTGATAAATCCTCTCCAGCATTAGATTCCATAGAGGCTTTTTGGATAGATGGAAGTGCTTCCTTCTTTCTTAATGAAGGAGTTTGGCACTGGCTTCCCTTTCCCATAACCTCTTTCACCAACTAAAGCATGAACCTCTCCTGCTCTTAATTCAAATTTCGCTCCTCTTAAGGCATGGACACCGGGAAAACTTTTCTCGATTCCCTCCATTACAATCAAAAACTCTCTGTCTATATTTCCACCTCCCAATAAGTCCCCTTATATTTTTTTATAAATAGGTCCAAGGGTTTTACAGGCTCTAAAATCTGCTCCTTCCAGATCTTCAGTTCCAAACATACTCCAGGCGCTAGGTCTAAATATTCTTTCCTCTTCTACATTGTGCATGGAAATGGGTATTCTTAATATGGATGCTAAGGTTATAAATAAATCTCCTACATGTCCATAGGTTATGGCACAATGATTAGCTCCCCAGTTCTCCATTACGGAATAAACATTCCTAAAGGCACCTTTTCCTGTAAGTTTTGGGACAAACCAAGTGGTGGGCCAAGTGGGGTTAGTCCTTCTATCGAGAATTTCATGCACTTCTTTAGGCAGATCCACAGTGTATCCCTCTGCGATTTGTAAAACGGGACCTAATCCCTTTACAATATTTAATCTTGAGATTGTTACAGGCATTCCTCCTCTCGTTAGAAACTTTGTAGAGAATCCACCACCTCTAAAATAGCCTAAATCCGCATAGCAAAATCTTGTTGCATTGAGGCATCTTATTACTTCATCCTCTGTAATCTCCCAGAAAGGCTTAATAGCAGGTTTTCCATCAATCTCTTGTTCTCCTGTCCCATCAAGGGCTGCAGGACCTGAATTTATTAAATGAATTACTCCATCTTGAGCAAGACCTTCTGGTTTCCAGCCTGAAACTCTTTGAATTGCAGAAGGACTCCAATAGGTTCTAACATCTGCAAAAATCTGTGCAGTATTTGTTAGAAGATGTCCAAAGAGCATACATACACCATTTAAACTATCATTTTCTGTAGCCAAAATATAAGGTTGTCTTAGGCCGTTCCAATCAAAGGAAGAATTTAATATGGCTTCCATGAAATCTCCATTAGGGAAATAATCGGTCCATTGGCGCTGTCCCTGGAATCCAGCAACTATTGCATTATGTCCCAAACTTTCCTCAGGGTAGCCTATTTCTTCAAGTTTCTTGTTTCCCACCATTAAATCCCTTGTTATCAAAGCCATCTTAACCACAAATTCCCATACTTCATTTTTCTTCTTCTCATCTACTCTTTTTTCAGGTGGATTAGGATCTTCTCCTTCTTTACAATAAGTTTTCACCCAAGTTAAGGCCTTTCTAAATTCCTCTTGGTCATAGATCTTCTCTTCAATACGCCTTATTATTTCTGTCATATCCACATATTCTACTCTCATTCCTAAGTAATCCTCAAAAAAGTCAGGATCCACTATAGATCCCGCTATTCCCATGGAGACACTACCAATAGCAAGATAGGACTTGTTTTTCATTATGGAAACTGCTAATCCACTTCTTACAAACCTCAATATTTTTTCTTGAACATCAGGGGGAATAGAAAAATCATCCTTATCTTGTACATCCTTCCCATATATTTTAAAAACGGGTAAACCTTTCTGATTATGAGCTGCAGAAACGGCAGCAAGATAAACTGCACCAGGTCTTTCTGTTCCATTAAATCCCCATACTGCCTTTGGTATATCCAAGGTCATATCCATAGTTTCGGAGCCATAGCACCAACAAGGAGTCACAGTAAGGGATACTCCAAAAAAGATTTTTCTAATCTCATGGTTTGTTCTTCAAGGGATTCTCTCATTCCTCCATATCTTCCATCAATGGTAGGACGTATCATATATCTTATCCTTATTCTCGATTCTTCTTATTAATAGTTCTTTCGCAAGAACTCCCATGGTATATGCAGGCTGTTTAACCACTGTAAGAAAAGGAAACAAGGGATATATCTTCAGGAATAGAAAGGCCCATTTCTCTAATTGCAAGAATGGCTCCTATGGCCATAAGATTATTTCCTCCAAAGATTGCGTGGGAGGATATTTCATGTTAAGAAGTTCCTTGGTTAATCTATATCCGTCCTCCTTCAACCCTATCTACAGCAGTGGATATGGATTTACTTCCAACAATCAAAGGAATATTTTTCATAAAAAGGGATTTTAACGGAGCTTTCTTTTCTGAGGTAGAAGTAAAAATTACTCCATCTCTAGATTTTCAATTGCAGTGTCTTCAACTCCTCTAGTTGCAGTTTTCTTTAGAGTCAAGCTTCGGGCTATAGAATTTGGAACATAACCTATCCCATTTATAACCCGAGAGACTGTCATTATGGAAACACCAGCTTTTCTGGCAACATCTTTAATAGTAACCATAATCCCTTTTAAAATTTATTTTTAATGTTAAAGTTAAAGATATAAATAGTGAAGAATTTCTGATATAAAATATTGAGAAGGTTTAATATGAAAAAAATACCTGTTATTCTAGATACTGATATAGGGACGGATATAGATGATACTTGGGCTTTAGTGATGCTCCTTAATTCTCCTGAACTTGATGTAAAACTTATCACCACTGTAAGTGGAGATACCTATTATCGGGCAAAAATTGTAGCAAAATTCTTAGAGATTGCGGAAAGAACAGATATTCCCATCGGAATAGGAATGGGAAATCCGAAAGATTCTTTAAATTTTCAAGAACCTTGGATTAAAGATTTTGATTTAGATAGATATAAAGGAAAATTATATGATGGAGTAGATGCTATAGTAGATACCATAAAAAACTCTAAAGAACCTGTAACTATAATCTCTATAGGGATAGCTACAAATATTGCAAAAGCTTTAGAAATAAGTCCAGATATTGTTAAAAAATCGAGGTTTGTAGGAATGCATGGAAGTATCTATAAAGGATATGGAGGAAAAGAAGGAAGAGAGCCTGAAGCCAATGTTAGATATGATGTGCCATCAATAAGAAAAGTATTTTCCTCAAATTTCTTAGATAAAATAATAACTCCTCTTGATACCTGTGGAATTGTAAAGTTAGAGGGAGAAAGATATGAAAAGATCTTGAACTCGGAAAATCCTCTTTTAAAAGCTCTTATTGAGAATTATAAAATTTGGTCAGAGCTTGTTCCATGGACAAAGGTAGATTATCAAATAGAGTCATCTACTCTATTTGATACTGTAGCTATTTATTTAGCATATTCTCAAAATTTTCTTGAGATAGAACCTATTAAATTAAAAATTACAGATGAAGGATTAACTGTACCTGACGAAGATGGAGAAGAGATAGAAGTTGCTATAAGATGGAAGAATTATGAAGCTTTTTTAAATC
This sequence comes from Dictyoglomus sp., assembly GCA_025060475.1. Classification (NCBI taxonomy): domain Bacteria; kingdom Pseudomonadati; phylum Dictyoglomota; class Dictyoglomia; order Dictyoglomales; family Dictyoglomaceae; genus Dictyoglomus; species Dictyoglomus sp. Next base: position 45,610 of record JANXBZ010000009.1, read on the forward strand.
ATTTGATAGAAAGATTAAAACCATAAATTTAAAAATTTTTTTACTTTTGTAACTTTTATTATTTTGAAACAATTTAAAAGTATAAGTAAATTGTATTAAAATAAGCTTGAAATATTATTTAAGAACTTCTTAAATTTAAGATTGGTAAAGTTTAAATAAATCTTCTATATGCAGTCCATTTTATATACTTTTTGCAAATAATGTATAAAATACAATTATTACAATTTGGTTCTATATCTAAGCAGTATCCATTGGAATATATAAAAAACGCTCCATTATCAACATAAAAAGGGATTTTTTTATATATAAAAACAAGATTTTCAATTTTACTCCTCATTTTTGAAGCTTCTATTATATATGGTCTTTTACTTTCATAAAATACTTCATCTAATAAACCAGTTCTACAAAATATTTTCCCCACATGACCATCTACAATCATAAAACTATCATAAAGATTAATTTGAGATATATTCCAAATATTTTTACATAAAAATAAAATCCAATTTATATACATTCTGCATGCCTTAGGATCATTTCCTACCCATCCTATACTTAGAATTTCATGCTTTTTTAATTTATCAAAAAGCTTTCGGGGACTTTTGTTTATTAATTCATTAATCATAAAATCCTTAAAAGTTATATTATTTTTCTCTAACCATTTTATAAATCCTTCATATGCTTTAAATCTATAAGTAAAAAGAGAGATAGGCTTAATACCACCTAAGAAGCCCACTCTGTATAACTTCGATCCTCTTTCCCCACATATTTTTTTAAAAACCTTAACTATATCTAATTCAGATATTACATATGGTTTAAAGAGAAGTAAGTCATTGAATTCTTTATACAATTCAGTAATCAAAGCTCTTACAATATCTATTTGGGCTTGTTGATTTATTAAAACTCTTAATAAAAGATATCTTAATGTTTTCTCTTTGTCATTTATAATTTTATCATTGTCTAATACTGCTAAATGTTTTTTCCAATAAATCAACCATTGATTTTCTCCATATTCTTCCAATAAATCAAGAATTTTTAAAATATCCTCATCTGATAATTTTTTTTGTTTTTCCTTTGCCATTATTTTTTAATAATTTATTAACCTTATTAGAAAGCCAACTTCTTAATTGCTTGGCATCTTCTCTAATTATTATTTCAATCTCATAATTCTTTTCGAATAAACAATTTTTATTAATTCCAAGCTTTTCTTTTACAATATTTACAAGTTCTTTATCAATATCATATCCCACACTATTTCTACCTAACATTAATGATATCTTGTTGGTTGTTCCCGATCCCATAAAGGGATCTAACACAGTTTCTCCAACATATGAAAAAAGTTTAATTAATCTATAAGGGAGTTCTTCTGGAAATGCAGCTATACCTTCTTCAAGCCGATTATTTGTAGGTAAAACATTTGTGATATTCCACACATTTAAATACCACTTATTTTCAAGATATTCTTTCACATCAATTTTAGATGCTTCTTTAATAATTTCTGGAATAGAACTATAATTAAACTTTTTTCCCTTTTGAAATATTAAAATACTTTCCTGAAGATTATCTGGATAAAAATACATGGGATATGGATGTTGTAAGAGAACTCCACTTCTTCTACTTATTCTGACATAACCCTCTGGTTTGAGCCATATAATTTTATCTCTATAGATAAATCCTTCTTCCAAAAAAATTTGTGTTAAGTCCGAAACTACAGGATATTTTTCACTATTTATTAAAATATCATCACAAACTAAACATACAATCCTTCCATTAATTAATACTCTCTTTATTTCTTTTACGACCTTTTTCATTTTATGTAAATATTCATCATAACTTGAAAAAAGATCAGGATAATCAAAAGGAGCATTATAATAAGGAGGACTAGTTACGACTAAGTGAATACTTTCATCCTTTAATTCATACATATTCTCTGCATCACCAAATATTAATAGATGATGAGTTCTATGATTACTAAACATAAATATATTTTCTCCTAAAATTTTTATATATCTGATACAATATTATATCACAATGATAACCTTGCATTAATTTATAATATTCTTTCTTAGCTGTAATAAATGTTTATCAAAGGAATATCCATATTAGAGAAAATATTTAAAGATAATAAAATATCGCAACATTATAGATGGCACTTGATATGGACATAGGTGCCAATTTTAAGAAATATAGATAAATTCCTACATAAGTATCACAGGAAACTCAAGAATATGAGGATGAACTAAGAAATTTTCCATTCATGCCAATCCCAAAGCTTGGTCTTGCTAAATTCCATGTATCTTGCCATCTTTGAGCTTTCTCTAAGAATTCTTCCTTTCCTAAGCAAAATTCCTCCCCATTATCTATCCTTATCTCTATTTTATGTCTGATATTATAAGTTCTAAACCATAGAATGTGATATAAATCTTGTTCTTTTTTCACATCATAATATTCCATTAAAAAGAGGAAGGGAATTTTTATCCAAGAGATTGTTTAGTATAAAGCTGATTTCCAGTTATTTCTTTTCAGAATAGTTTTGATAGTATTTTTAGAGAGATAGGAGGAGTTTAATTAAGAAAGGAAAGGTTCAATTACTTAATTATATCAAGGATTGAGAGGGCAGCCTCAATCCTTTCTATTTTCTTTCCCTCTTCTTTCTCTCTTCCTTCTCTATTCCCTCTACTATTACTATACTGGTACCTATCTACTAATCAGCTTAGAATAAATTGACAAGTCTTTAATTATTACCTAAACTAAGTTTTAGTATGAAACTTATTCCTGGATAGGAGGAAAGAATGAATCGCCAAGTAGATTACAGATTTGATCCCGAAAAAGATTTAACTTTTATTATTTACAATTACAACTATGCCTTTCCTTTTTCAAGTTTTCTCCCAGGAATTGCTGGCATTTTAGGGATACCAATGTGGTGCTTTTACGTGAATAGGGGACAATGTATTGCAAGTTTTGGATTTGAAACTAAAGATGGAGCAATTTTAGAATTTCATCCTGCTAATAAAGCCTATAGACTTACACCCATATATGGTTTTCGAACCTTTATAAAAATAGAAGATATTTTATATGAGCCCTTTTCGGAAAGATTTAAAAACTTTGAAATTGAAAATAAGATGAGTATTACCCCATATGATCTAACTATATATGAAATAAATAAAAATTTAAATCTATCTTGCGAAGTAAACTATTTCACTTTACCCTCTGAACCTGTAGGAGCTTTAATACGTATTTTTAATATCAGAAATCTTAGTAAAGAAAAAATAAAGCTTAAGATCATAGATGGACTTCCTCAGTTTCTACCCTATGGTTTAACCAATGAAGTTATGAAAAATATGTCTCGAACAATAGAAGCCTGGTATCGAATAGATAATTTAGAAGAAAACCTTCCTTATTATAGACTTTCTACATCCTTTCAAGATGTAGCAGAAGTAAAACCTATAGAAGAGGGACATTTTTACTTTGCTTTTTCTGAAGAAAAAAATCTTCTTCCCGTAGTTATTGATCCTGATATAATATTTTTCCCTTCGAGCGATTTTAGCTATCCTTGGAATTTTTCAAAAAAGGATTTTGAGTTGCCTAAGCCAGTATATTATGGAAACCGAACTCCCTCTGCTTTTTCTTATATATCCTTCGACTTAGATCCTTTTGAGGAAAGAGCAATAATTTCCTTTTTTGGAAGGGCCAATTCCCTTTCTCAATTAAAGGAGCTTGTTAAAAAATATACTAATATCGATTTTGTTAAGGCTAAAGCAGAAGAGAATAAATTAATTATTAGAGAAATTACAGATAAGGCTTTTGTTTATACTTCTGTGAAAGAATTTAATTCATATGTGAGACAAAGTTTTTTAGATAATGTATTAAGAGGAGGACTCCCCGTTTCCATTGAATATGAAAATAAAAAGGATGTTATTTATCTCTTTTCAAGAAAACATGGCGATTTAGAGCGAGATTATAACTTCTTTAGACTTGAAGCAAATTATTTTTCTCAAGGAAATGCTAATTTTAGAGATATAAATCAAAACAGAAGAAATGATATATACTTTAATCCTAATGTAGGACATTTTAACATTTTATACTTTATGAATTTAATTCAGCTTGATGGATATAATCCTCTCCTAATTAAAGGGGTAAAGTATATTTTTGAGAAAGAGAAAGAAAAGCTATCCCAATGGGTGGATGAAGATGTAAAAAGAGAACTAGAAAAAGTAATATATAAACCTTATATTCCTTATGATGTAATAAAAATCTTAGAAAAAAATAACTTTAAACTCAAAAAAGGAGATATAATTGAGTTTATATCCTTTCTACTTGTAAACAGTAAGAAAACCGAAGATGCAGAATTTGGAGAAGGATATTGGATAGATCACTGGTTTTACAATCTAGATCTTATAGAAAGCTTTGAATCTATATTTCCTGATAAAATGGAGGATTTATTACTAAACATAAAAGAATTTACATACTATGACAACTATGAAAGGGTACTTCCCAGAGAGGAGAGATATATATTAACGGAAAAAGGAGTAAGACAGTATAGAGCTTTATTTAAAGATGAAGAGAAGTTAAGACTTATAAATTCAAGAAATGTAGAACCTTATAAAGTAAGAAAAGATAATGGACGAGGAGAAATATACTATACTAATTTGTTTTCAAAACTTATAACCCTTGTTGCAATAAAATACTCAACTTTAGATCCAGATAATATTGGCATTGAAATGGAAGCAGGAAGACCAGGCTGGAATGATGCTCTAAATGGGCTTCCAGGGATATTTGGATCATCAGTAAATGAAACCTTTGAATTAAAAAGATTAATTCTTATGATTAAAAAATGGGTTGAGAAATATAATTTAGAAGAAAAGGAAATAAACTTGCCTATTGAGGTATATTCTTTACTAAATTCTCTTATGGAGCTTACAATTAAAAATCTTGATGAAAAGATTTCTAATTTTGAATTTTGGGACAAAATCTCAAAGGAAAGGGAGATTTATAGGGAAAAAATAAGATTTGGAATAGAAGGAAAAGAAATTTCAATAAAAATATCAGATCTTCTAAAGTACCTAAATCTATTCTTAGAAAAAATTGAAAGGGGACTAAAACAAGCATTCAATCCACAAAAGGGAATTTACTATTCTTATTTTTATTATGAACTTATTGATTATGAAATAATAGAAAAAGATGGAAAACTTGTTATAAAACCTAAGAAATTTGAAAGAAAAAATCTACCTTCTTTTCTTGAGTCCCAAGTACATTTCCTAAAATCAGAAGAAGATATACAAAAGAAGATTGAGATTATAGAAAATGTGAAAAAAAGTGACATATACGATAAAAAATTAAAAATGTATAAGCTGAACGAACCCCTTGAGAATACCTCTTTTGAGATTGGAAGAGTGAGAGCTTTTCTTCCAGGATGGCTTGAAAACGAAAGCATATTTCTTCATATGGAATATAAATATCTTCTTGAAATGTTAAAAACAGATCCAGGATATTTCTTTTATGATATGATGACCTGTCTTGTTCCCTTTATGGATCCTAAAATATATAAAAGAAGCATCTTTGAAAATGTATCCTTTATAGTAAGTAGTGCAAATCCTGATCCTAGCATTCATGGGGCTGGATTTTCTGCAAGACTTTCAGGAAGCACAGCAGAACTCTATAATATTCTTCTTCTAATTTCCCTTGGGAAAAATCCCTTTTATTTAGATGAAAATAAAAAATTAATCTTTAAACTTGAACCTAGTTTGCCTTCATTCTTATTTACTGAGAAAGATGAAGAAGTTGAGTACTATTCCAATGGAAAAGTATTAAAGATATTTATTCCCCAAAATTCTTATGTGATAAGGTTTTTAGACGATATTCTTATTTATTACATAAATCCAATAAGATCTTTTACCTTTGGCGATATTGCAAGAGGAAAAATTAAAGAATATATTTTATATCCAGATTTAGATAAAGATGAGAAAATAATAATTAAAGGAGATAAAGTTCCAGAACCTTATTCAAAGGAGATAAGAGAAGGAAAGTATAAAAAGATCGAAGTGATTTTAGAATAAAGAATATTATAAACAAAAAAGGAACTATTCGCCTTTTTCAATTATGCTTATTTCTTCCTCTGTTAGATCGTAAAGCTTGTAAACTAGGTGATCAATTTGTTGCTCAAAATAGGAGGTATCTGCTTGACAGCCTTCCTCTTTCTTAATTTTTATAATCTTGTCCACTAAAGATTCAATTTGGTTAATGATATTGAGATTTTGAGGAGTAATTGGAGGAATAGGAAGTTGCTCTAAGAAAGCTTTCTTATAACGATAGCCTTCTTCTCCTAATCCTCCTCCTGAATAAAACTTTTTGAAAATATAGGCTACGGGATTTGAATTTAAAATACCACAGAGATATTTAAGGTTGTTACCTGTCATAATGAAACCAGTAGCCTCAATATAAAATTTTTCTTTATCATAATAAAACTGAGGTTCTCTAACAATCTCTTGCCACACTATTTTTTCTTTTTCAAATTCTGGATAATAAGCTATATTATCTTGCGTCTCAAACCATTTATTGTTAGTTTTCTTTCTATGGCCTGGCCTTCCATCTTGTAAAAGTCTATCTCCAAAACCTTGTAGATAATCTTTTAGGGAAGGATAATTATTAATATTTAAGCTTAAAGCAGGAAATGTACTAATTATCCAAAGTCCCTTCCATTCATAGCAATATCTTCCAATATCTCTTCCTCTTAAAACAGGCTTTATAATATCTTCAGTCCTTTTTCTTTCCTCAATAGTTTTACAATTTTTCAATATCTTGTCTCTTGTTTGAGTATCTATTATAAAAGCTTCATTAAAGCCAGTCTTAATTCCAAAGTATATTTTTACATCCCATTCTTTTAATGGTTTTCCTAATTTTTCAATTTTCTCTTTTAATCTTAATATGCTGTAATCTGCAAGAATAAAGTTCTTTTCAGAAAATGAATTTTGTTCTATTTTATTCCAGTTTGATTTTATGTAGTCTATTACTTGAGTATGATTTGGTATAATGGATGGAACATTTACAAAGTTAACTTGATTATTACAAGGATGTTCTTTTTTAAATATTACTATGCAGGTATCTACTGTTTGTTCAAAAACAGAAAATCCACCAAAATCTACTATTTTTAATATTTGAGTATTATCTTTCAAGAATTTTCTTAAGCCTTCTCCATATTTAGCTCTCATCCATTTATTACTTGAGATAAAACTAAGGATACCTGATTTTCTGAGTAGATCAAATCCTTTCTCATAAAAATAAACATAAAGATCCGCTGTAGAAGAGTAAACCTTATATCCTTCTTTCTGCAAAAAAGGCTTTATATCTCTTATCTTTTCTTGTCTTACGTATGGCGGATTTCCTATTACAATATCAAAACCATCGGTTACTCCTAACATCCATTCTGGATCAAACCAATCTCCTTGAGCTGTTTGATCAAAAATATCAAAATTTGCTATTTTCTCTACATTTTCAGCGTTCCAACCTTCTTTTAGCAAGATCTCTTTTATTTTATATCTAATTTCCTGAGCTTCCTTTTGAAGTCTTTTTTTCTCATCTCTTGTCTTTATATTAAAATGCTTCTTATACAAATCTTTTAACTGTTCTTTTAAATCCTTTAGTATATGGTCTCCCATATTTACTTGATTGGTTTTTTCCAATCCTATGAGGGTATTTGCACATACAAATCTAGTTTCAAGATGAGGGAGAGGTTTTATTCCATAATTTTCTTTTTTTTCATCGATCTTTTGATCAATAAGTAGGGAGAGGAAAAATCTCAATTTACAAATCTGGACAGCAATAGGTTGTATATCTACACCATATATTGAGTTTTCTATCAAGTACAATTTTCTTGCGTAATCTGGATAATTTATACTCTCATCAAAGTTATCATTTACTTCTTTTAGGTATTTTTCCCTTTCTTCTTTATCTTTTATCTTAAGTATTTTTTCTATCTCATTAAGAGCTTTATTATACTGGAGTTCATACCAAAGTTTATTATCAGAGTCTATTCTATTGAGTATATATACAAGTTTGTGTACAACTCCCATTGGAAAAGCACCAGAGCCCACTGCAGGATCTATAACTTTTATTGAGTCTATAGCTTTTAAAAGAGCAAATTTTTCCTCCTCTTTTAAATCTATATCTTCTTTATAGGATAAGATTTCTCTTAGTCTTTCCTCTTTTATTTCTGTTTTTGTCTTAAAGTATTCTATTAAGGCTTCTTCTACCATAAAGTCTACAATCTCTTTTGGAGTATAGTAGGAGCCTGTAGCTTTTCTTGCTGTAGTTTGTGTTTCTGGATTGTAAGAGGCAAGAAGATTTTCAAAAATGTGTCCTAATAGCTCCGGATCAAGGGATACTTCTACATCTATAGGCGTATTTTCATCGGCAGTAAAATTATAATCATTAAGTATATTTATCAAGCCCCTTACTTTTACTATTCTTTTTTCTCCGTAAAAGTCTGATAAATCTTCAGTTCTTTCAGGAGAAAAGAATAGAAAATCTGGGACTTTTGCTCTTTTATCTTCTCTCCTTGAGAATCCATCTATATAATTTGAATCGTCATCAAGACACTCAAAAAGTCCTCCGTTTATAAAGGGTATCTTCTCAAAGATTTTTATAAACTCCCTTTCAGATATATTTAAATATTTTTCATACCTAAAAAGATTTTTTACTCCAAAATTTTTTCTATTTTCAGGAAAGCCTAAATCTTTAGCAAAATCCCTAAATTTTCTATCTTGATTTAGAGTTGCAAAAAAAAGATTTTGAAGAATTACATTATAATAATAATCTTTAATTCCAAAATCTTTTACTATATTTTTAAGCTCATTAGGTTCAAAGATTACTTCTGGAATAAGCTCCTTTTCTTTAAGAAACCATACGAATATTATCCTAGTAAGGAGTCTTATAAGATTCTCCTCAATTTTACCTCCTGGGAAATAAGCATGTTTTAAAGACCATGCGTACCAATTTTGAATTTCCGTATAGAATTCTTTTGTAATAGGTTGAGTGCTAAAAGCGTTTATTACGTTATCCAGGGTATCGAAGGTCACATCATAGAGAGCTTTTTTAAAGGTACGGTAAGGTTTGTTTTTTGTTACAAAATATGTATGCCTTTTGTAATAACTGAAGTCTCTTTTTACCCCAGAAAAGATCGAGTAAATTAAAGAAAAACGAAAATTTTGCTTTTCATCAAAAAATACAAATATACCAGCTTGAATAGCATCAAGTTTTAATAATTTTTTAGCAAATTCATATTGTTTCTTCTTACTACTTCTTTCACTAAGCTCTCCTGTTGTTTTTATGGCATAAACCTTTATTATATTTTTATCACTAAGGCTTTTTTCTCCTATTTCGTATACTTCCTCAAAAATTTCTTCTGTATAGGGAATATTTCTATCATAAACATTGAAGTTTGGGTCTTTTCCGACAAGATATGATTTTAAATTCTCTTTTGAAAAATTTTTTATTAGGTTATCTATTAAACACTCAAGCTTGCTAGACATTTTCTTAAGAATTTTGTATTTTTCTATTTTCTATAGCTATTATAACTTCCTCTGCATGATTCTTCAAATCTATCTTCTCCAAAAAGTCCTCTCCTATAATATCTTTTAATTCTTCTAATCTTTTTATTTTTTCTTCAATGCTCATTTTTTCCATTTCTACAATCTGAGATAAAGTAAAGTCTGACAAAGTACCGAAACTCCTAATATCCTCAAGTAAATTTGAGATAAACTTTTCATAAGGCCTTATGAGATTATTTTCTTTTCCTCCCCATTCCTGTAAAAGGAAATTAAGTAGGTTAAAGGCTTTATCTCTTAAGCTTTTCCCTTTAGGGATGTAAAGCCTCTTGTAAGCTGTTTTATCTAAAGTTAATTGGTAATTTCTCCAGAAATTTTCACTCAATGGTAAACTTTTTTCATCTTTATCTGCTATGATTTTTTCGTATACTTCTTCGAAAGTAGAGGAGATTGGTTGCTTCTCAAGATAATCCTTATAACCTACAAATAGGTCTTTGTTTTTCTTTATAAATACCAATAACTCGTCCTTATCTCCCTTTTTAGCTACTTTAACCCTTACTGGCATATTTTTTATCTCTTCTATAATATCAGGATAAGCTTTTTCTATATTTTCATATTGTTTCCTGATTGTGGTAAAGAAACTCTCCTCTTCATCGTCCATATAAGTATTTAGCCTTCTATAAAGTTCCGCAGGCTGTGGTTCTTCGTCAGGATCAAAGATTTTTGCATCTTCTCCCAGTACATGGTGAATCATAAACATCTTTGTCTGAGCAATTTCTTTTGATTTTACTATATCTGCCCCTTTTTCTGTGGGGAAAAAGTTTAGTATATATATCTCATCATATACTTTTTTTCCGATCCTATTTATCCTTCCCACTCTTTGGATTACCCTTACAGGATTCCAGGGTATGTCATAGTTTATTACAACTCCAGCTCTGTTTAAATTAAATCCTTCAGAAAGTTTATCAGTAGTTAACAATATGTAATACCTATCTTCTTGATTTTTGTACTGGGCATCAAAATTCTTGTATATATCCTCGATTGTTCTTCTGCTCAGATCACCATAAGCAGTAAGAAGAATGTCTTGAAAATGCTTTTCTAGAATATTTTTTATATATATGGCAGTATCTAGATATTCCGTAAATATAACCACCTTTCTGTTTTTAAGAAGGTAAAATCTTATTTCTTCTATAAGTTTTTCTGACTTTGGATCTTTTTCTAACAATTTAAGATTTTTAATCTTTTCAATTAATCCATTGAATAAACTAAGATCGTTTTCTATATCAGCTATAAATTTAGTTTTTTCTTTAAATTTATCTAAATCATATACTTTATAATATTTACTGTTTATATTTTTATTTTTTAAATCTTCCTCATATTTTCTTAATTCTTCGAGAATAGCATCTGGATCTGCAGTTATAAGATCATCCATTAGTTTTCTATCTAAAATGAATTTATTTGTCTTTCTTACAAAATCAAGAGCAGTTTCATGCACATCTCTAAATCTTTCAATACTTTCTTTAAATGCTCCAAAACTACTTTCAAATCTTTTCACAAGTAGCCTTCTCATGAAATCATATAAATTTCTTTGATAAGTGTATAAAAATTGTTCCTCGCGGGAAATTTTACCTTCATATATTTCCTCTAATAAAGATTCTTGTTCAGTTTCCTCATAGCGAGCAGGAAAATAAATTGCACCTTTAAATATTCCTCCTTCTTCCAAAGGAGCAAAGGTTTTTATTACCTCATCGTAAAATTCTGACTCTTCTTTTGTGAGTTCAAAAAAACATTCTATGGGATCTTTTACCTCAGGAAGATCTATTTTTTCCCCATAGTATTTTAAATCAAGCCTATTTCTTCTTATAACTACAGGTTCTAGAGTGGCTCTGATTTCTTCAGCAAGTTTCTTTGTAAGAAATTTTACTTTACTTATCTCTATTTTGTCTTCTCTAAAAATTTCTTGATAATATCTTTCTGCTCTTTTTTTTCTTTTTCTATCCCTTGAATTCCAATAATTTTTTATATAAGCAAGCCTATAAAAATATATTTGATAAAAATTAAATTTTCCTTCCAGATCTTCATCCAATACTATGGAAGATCTTCTAGGAACTGTAAAAAGTTTTAGAAGAGAAAATAGATCAGAAGGTCTATTATTAAAAGGAGTAGCAGTTAACAGTATTACTGTTTTTCCCCTACATATCTCCTTTAGGTACTGATAACTTTGAGTATCTTCATTTCTGAAACGATGAGCTTCATCTACTATTATTACCTGTATATCTTCTTTATCTTTTACAAATTCAAGAACTTCTTCTAATTTTCCTAAGGATCTTACCTCCCAGTCATATAATTTAAAATCTTCAAGATATTTTCTCCAACCTGAAGTTTTATTCTCATCTCCTACAAGATGGGGAGGACATATGACAATACCTCTTTTCCCTAAGGACTTTGCCACAAGACAAGCGATTACAGTTTTTCCGAGCCCAACTACGTCAGCTATTATTGTTCCTCCATGAGCCTCACAATTTGCAAGAGCTTGAGCTACAGCTTCCAATTGATAGTTATAAGGTTTGTAGCCCTTTTCTATCATTAAATCTTCTAGTTCTCTCTTTATTATTTTTCCTTTATGAAGCTCAAGGTAAGTTTTTAATAAATATACATAAGCGGCAAAGGGAGAAATTTCTCTAAGCAGTCCTTCCTTTTTTATAACATGTATTACTCTGTTTATATCTTCTTCTGTTAAATCTATAGCTTTATTCCAAAGTTCATCGAAGTATCTTTCTGCCTCCTCAAATCCATAATCCTTTACTTCTACATTAAATTCATCCTGAGATTCAATGCCTGCTTTAGTAAGATTACTACTTCCTGTGATAAAAAGATTAGGAATTATAGTTTTTACTGAATCATCCATTTTGAAAAGGTAAAGTTTAGCATGATTAGGTTCTAAGGTTTTTTTAAGTATTAGTTTCTCTTCCTTTAAGAGTTTTATATAAAAATTAGCTTGCTCGTAAACCTCAATATTATCTAAATCTTTAGAATTGAAAGCTTTTCTTAAAGATGTAAATAATTTTTCCTTAACTTTATTGATATTAAATATATATTCCTTAATAGCATTTTCATAAATTCCCCAAATTCCCTCATCTATATCTAATCCTACAAGAATCTTAATATGTCCTTTTCTCAATCTTCCTTCTTCATCTAATTTTCTTAAAGTCTCATATATTTCCTTTACCCCTGAAAAATAAAAAAAGCCAACAAGAAATTTTAATTCTTCACTCTTATATATGAGCTCTTTTAGTCTCTTCTTTAAAGATTTTTCTTCGGAATTAGTTATAAATACACTCATAATTTTATAAAAATTTTACAATTTCTTGGAACAATCTTCAACTATAAAGAGTAGTGTTTTAACATACATTTTTGTGTTATAATTTTTGGAAAAAGTGTTACCATGTAAAGGAGGTATTTAAAATGCATATACCTGATGGATATTTGGGACCTCAGACCTACGGAAGCTTGTTTGTAGTAATGACTCCTTTTTGGATAAAAGCTTACAATTATATCAAGAAAAATCTTAGAATAAAACAAATTCCACTTATAGCTCTTGGTGCCGCCTTTTCTTTTGTAATTATGATGTTTAATATACCTATACCTGGAGGAACCACAGGGCATGCAGTAGGGGGCGTATTACTCTCTATTCTTTTAGGTCCATGGACGACTTCTATTATAATATCCATTGTTTTAATAATTCAGGCACTAATATTTGGCGATGGTGGAATAACAGCTATTGCTGCAAATTGCTTCAACTTAGGGATAATTATGCCTTTTGCAGGATATTTTGTTTATAATATTTTAAAGGGTAAAGAACCATTAAACTCTAAAAAAGGATTAATTTCTGCGGGAATAGGAGCGTATGTAGGATTGAATATGGCAGCTTTAGCAACAGCTTTTATGCTTGGAATTCAGCCATATATTTCAAAGGCAAGTGATGGAAAGCCTCTTTATTGCCCCTATCCCTTACATGTTACAATACCTGCTATGATGATAGAACATCTTTTTCTTTTTGGTTTTATAGAAGCTATCATTACTGTTCTTGTTTTAAGTTATCTTATAAAAACAAATATGATAAAGGAGTGGGAAAATGTATAAATTATGGAAAGGCATAATAATATTAGTGATATTATCTCCTTTGGGAATAATTCTTCCATATCTATTTAATGCTGGTGCTGCATGGGGAGAATGGAGTTCGGAGGAGATTAAAGAATTTATTGGCTATGTACCTGAAGGTCTTGAAAAATTAGAAAAATTAGGAAAACCATTGTTTCCAGATTATAATTTAAAAATTTGGGAAGAGGCGGGTTTATTGGAACAATCCCTAGGATATATAATTACTGGACTAATAGGTGTAGGTATAGTAGTATTAGTAACGTACTTATTGGGAAAGATTGCAGTAAAGAATAAATAAAATGGGTAACTTTATAGACAAGACCTTAGATGAGTTTAATAAAGTATTAAAGTCTTTTCTTCTTTTTGAAGAAAAAAAAGAATCCTTTTTATGTAGTATAAATGAAAGGATAAAAATTGTCATTCTTCTTTTTATTCTTATAATTATTAGTCTTTTGCAAAGGATTGAATTAATCATAGCTTTTTATTTATTAAGTATAATTATAGGATATTTAGGAAAAATTGGGGTAAGAAACTTATTAAGAACCACATGGATATTTATTCCTATCTTTACACTTATTATTGCCCTTCCCACAGCTTTTATTAATCCTCTGAATTTTTCCTTTGGTTTTACAAGGGAAGGGCTATTAAATGCTTTAAGGTTTGTACTAAGAGTTGCCACATCTATTTCTTATATAAGACTTTTAATTCTTTCTACTTCATGGATAAAAATCTTATCAGGATTAAGAGGGATTGGTATTCCATCTCTTATCATAACAATAATTGCTATAACCTACAGATATATATTTCTTCTCTTAAAAATAGGAGAGGATTTATATTTTGCTAAAAAAAGTAGAACAATAAAAATAAATCTAAAAAGGGAGCATAGTTTTACGGCAAATAGCATTGGCATTATGGCAATAAAAAGTCATGAACTTTCTAAGGAAGTTTATCAAGGTATGCTTTCTCGGGGTATAACAAAGGATTTTTCCTTTTCCTTTGAAAGTAAAATTTCCATGAGAGATATTGTTATTTTAATTTCTGTAATATTTATTATATTGATTCTTTTTTTGATTTTCGAAGGAATAAAAATATGAAAGAAGAATTAATTTTTAAATTGGAAAATGTTAGTTATTATTATCTTGATCATAAAGTTGCCCTTTCTTCTATAAGTCTAGAAATTTATAAGGGTGAAAAAATATGTATACTTGGTCCCAATGGTTCTGGAAAGTCTACTCTATTAAAAATTCTTGATGGACTTCTATACCCTAAAGAAGGAAATTTTTTTGCTTTTTCTCAAAGAATAACTGAAAAAACTTTTAATAATCATGATTTCAATAAATTTTTCAGAAAAAATGTAGTACTTCTGTTCCAGAATGTAGATGCTCAACTTTTTTCTCCCAGAGTAGAAGATGAAATAGCTCTTAGCTTAATTCAACTCGGATATAAAAAAGAGGAAATAGAAGAAAAGATAAGAAAAATATCTGAATTCTTTAGAATAACTCATCTTTTAGATAGAGCTCCCTTTCAACTTAGCGAGGGAGAAAAGAAAAAAGTAGCTCTTGCGTCTTTGCTTGTGATAGAACCTTCAGTAATTCTTCTTGATGAACCTACTAATGAACTTGATCCAAGAAGTAAGAGAGAACTTATTAAATACGTAAAAGAATTGCAGTCTGAGAACAAAACAACAATAATAGCTACTCACGATTTAAATATAATATCTGAATTGGCAGAAAAAGTTTATATTCTTGGAGAAGATAAAAGAATAAAAAGATATGGAAAAGTAGAGGAAATATTGTGGGACAAGAAATTTTTAGAGGAAGTTAATTTGATATAAAAAGTACAACTAATCCAATTCACACTCACAATATTCTTTAGATGCTTTTTCAAAAGATTCTTTACCTTCCTTAAAAGAAAAATAAGAAATTCCTAATGCTCCTATAGAATCTATATAACTTATTTTTAAAGATTCATAAAGTAAACTGGAAAGAAGGAGTATAAAAGACAAATATAAACAGGTTTTTGTGCAATAGGCATCAGCAATTATAGCGTCAGAGTTAAGTTTCTTGCCCACATATAACTTTAATTTTATAAGTATATACATGACTATTATAGAAATTATCGATATAATAATCCCCCAAAAAGTAGTTTCAGGTTTATTTCCAATCACTAAATTTACAAAAACTGATAAAGTTAATCCTATAGAGAGGATATAAAAAGATGTTCCTGTAGTTTTTAAAGCAACTTTCTCAAAATTAAAATTTCTCTCTTTATTTCTTAAAGTTCTAATTATCATGTAAAAAATTCCAAGGCCAGACAAGACTTCAATGAAAGAATCAATTCCGAAGCCAAAAAGAGCTAGCGTCTCATCTTTGGCTCCAAAATATACTGAGAAAAGACCTTCTAGGATATTATAAAAAATAGTAAATAAAGATAGAACTAAAGCAAATTTCCATAATTCTTTATCTTTCATATTTTATTCCCTCATTTAATCAATACTATTTTCTAATAATTTCTAATTAGGGTTTGCAATTACTACAAGAAGTAAAGCTCTTTTCTATCGCTTCTTCCCGAGAAGGTAATAATATTTGATTCACAGGAGAAGGAAGGGTCCAGCACCATGGATAATGAAAAATTTTGGTTATTTTATTTCCTATATAGAATCTAGGAGGGTAATACCATAGAGTATAAGTTTTTTGGCTTGCTTCGTAGTATAAGATATTTGCGTTATTAAAATTATTGTTTTGCATAGCATTTCTAAAATTACTTAAACTTATGGCAAGGGTATAACTTTTTCCATTATAGGAACATTTAGGAATTTCAGAAAAATAGTTAGAATCATTTAAAATATTTGTGAATTCTTGAGGGGTTGGATATCTTCCATTTTTAAGCGCAAAATATTCTATTCTCTTTGTAAAGATATCTATATTACTATGTTGAGAATTTTTTTTGGCTTCTTCTAGGGATCTCCAGTAAATTGGAATAGTAATTGTTATAATTATTCCTGTTATTAATATAAAAATTAATAATTCTGTTAATGTAAAACCTTTTTTATTTTTCATTTTTTTAAATACTACTTAATGGGATTAAAGTTAATAGTTGATCCTACAATAATTTTACTATCATCAAGGGTTATTATGGGTATACTTTCAATTTTGATTTTTTTCTTGCTTCCATCGGGCATGCTTACTTCAGATATAGATTCAAAGGGTTTTGGACCTGGAAAAGTGAAGGAGATTTGATAAAATTTGGAAATATCAACTTCTCCTACTGTAATTTTATTTCCTAATATATTAAAGCTTATTTCAAAAGCTACCTTTTCTACCTTTACATATATTTTATTGTCCTCAGGACTGTATTTTATTGAAACATCTCCATAAGCAGGAGTTGAATAACTAATAGGAGGAAGTTTTAATGAGATTAAGATATCAGCTTGAAATCTTGCCCTATCTTTACTAATGATAATTTTAGGATTCTTAACTATCCAATTGTAGTCTCCTTTTATTCCTGATATATTAAAAGATCCACTGTTTTTAATTTCTCCTATTGCTAATAAAAATTTATTTAAAGTTTCTTGACTTATCACAATACTTGCATCAGGTTCTCGATAAGTACTAAGGCTTATTGTATTTAAAAAAAAGAAAAAGATTACAAAAAAGAATATTTTCTTATAATCTTTCATTATTTCACCTCATTTAATTTTTTAAAAAATTATAACATATCTTGAAAATTAACAAAAATATTTTAAAGTTATTATCACAGCTTTCATTATGCAAAAAGATATTGTTTCAAACTATCAAGTTTTGAAGAAGACGCTGATCTTATTTGAGCTACGAAGCTTTTAAAGTTTTTTATACTGTTATAGGCTTCTTGTACTGTTAATATTGATTGTGAAACTGCCTTATTTGGGGTAAGTTTTCTCATGGAAGAACCTCCTTATAGTTAATTATAAGGAGGTTTAAAAATGTGATTTACATCACACTTTTTAAAAATTCGTATTATTCTTTTACTGCAAAACTAACATTCTCAAAAAGAATCGAGGGAAAGGTTCCCATATAGGCTGGATAAACTTGATTTTCTATTCCTATAACATTTTTCATTACCTCATAGATATTTCCAGCTACCATAGCATCCTTTACATGACCTACAATTTCTCCATTTTCTACATATAAACCAGGAGAAAGCCCCACAGAAAAATCTCCATTGGGAATATTCCCGCTATGGGCTCCCAAGACATCTGCAACAATTATTCCTCTATCCATAAGTTTTATCAAATCTTCCAAGGATTTATCGCCAGGCTTTACAAAAAGATGTTCTAAAGAAGGAGAGGGTGTTGCTCTTACTATATCTCTTTCCCAGGTTTTATATCCATGACCTGTAGAATTTACATTCATTTTTCCTGCATAATAAAGATCATAGTAAAAGTTTTTTAAAACTCCATTTTCTACAAGGGGAAAATATCTACAAGGAACACCTTCATCATCAAAGCTTCTTGCATCGGGGAAATTGTCATTTAAAGGATCATCATATATAGTAATTGAGGAATCGAAAATCTTTTCTCCTATTTTATTTATTAGAGGGGATGTTTTTTGATATATATATTTTCCATTGGTCGCATATATAAATCTCCAGATTAAAACATAAAGAGAATTTGAAAGGAAAAGGGTTTTAATCTTTCCACCTTTTGTTTTTACTTCCTTTTTAGAGCTATTAAATAGATTTATAATATAATTAAAATCTTCCTTAGAAAATTCTCTAAACTTCTTATCTACTATGACTTTATAAACTGCTGAATAAGATCCAGGATACATTGCACTTGCAAAACATTGATATTTAGAGATTTTTGTGGAAAGATTTGTCCCAGTACTATTCATCAATCTTATATTAACGATATTCTTAACTGCACTAACATTTACTTGGGTTTTTGTAGCTTCTGATAAAATCTCAGAAATTCTTTTGCACTCTTCAACTAACTTGGAATTATTTAAATTTTCTATTTCAGGATCATAAGTATTAAGATTTATAATATCTTTGGAATATGGAAAACTGAATTTTGCCTCTACTTCTCCCTTTAATGAATCTAAGGCATTTTTAACTAGATCTTCAGGATCTATAAGATTTTTTGTATATGCAAAACCTAACTTTCCTTCTTTTATTATTCTTAAACTAATTCCTGATTGGATTGTACTATCAATTTCCTTCAATATTCCATTCTCGAAGGAAACTCCGTCCGCAGTATAATCTACTTCATAAATTTCCACTTCATCACAGTATTTTCTTGCGATTTCCATTAATTTTTCTATCATTACACACCTCCTACAACCACATTCTTAATAAGAATATGGGGACCACCATAGGAGGAACGAATATTAAGCTGTCCCTTTCCACATCCTCCTACCTCTCCTAAAACAAAATCATTTCCAATGCCATAGATATCTTTTAAAGTTTGATAAAGATTTCCAGAGATATTTATATCCCTTAGAAGTTTTCCAATTTTCCCATTTTTAACCTCATAGGCATACTGGGCTCCAAAGGTAAAATTCTCTCCTGCTGTTTGTCCACCTTTTGAATCCAAAATGTAAAGACCATCTCCTAATTTTTCTAAAAGTTCTTCAAAGGTTGAGTTTCCAGGTTCTATAAATATATTCCCCATTCTAATAATGGGAGGATATCTGTAATCTTCTGCTACACAATGACCTGTAAGGGATTCTCCAAACTCCTCTGCCGTTCTTCTTGAATGGAGTCTTCCTACGAGAACACCATTTTTAAGAAGATAGGTTCTTCTTGCTCTTACCCCTTCATCATCATATTTATAAAATCCTAATTGATTAGGCATTGTGGGGTCATCTATTATTGTCAAAATTTCATTACCAAGCTGGGCTCCTATCTTCATCCTTTCCCTCATAGAGGGAACATCCTCAATCAAATCTGCCTCAGAGAAATGTCCAAAGGCTTCATGGGTAAAGACCCCAGTAAGATTAGGGTTAAGTATCACATTATAAACTCCGCCTTTTACTGGTTCTGCCTTTAAAAGATCCAATACAAGTTTTGTCTTTTTTTCAAATTCTTCTTCCCTATTTCTTAATTTATAAAAGCCATCACTTCCCCCAATTCCAACTCTTACATTTTGAACCACATTCCCTTCATAACTTATGATGCTTCCATATATATTTGTAGTAATTAAATCTTCTCTTATCTCTGTTCCTTCAGAGTTAATAAAGTATTTTTCCCTAATAACTTCTGTATATTGGATATTAGTAGTTACATTTTCATGTTTTAGAGGAATATTGTTATAATTCTTAACAATTTCTAGTTTCTCTTCTATAGAAATATTCCTTGGGTCTTCTCTCAAAGGTGGAATAAAAGTATCTTTTATAACTTCTGCTTTTGCAAATCTTACTGGTTTTTTAGTGCTTTTTGCCATGAGATTAACATTTTCTAATACTGTTTTAATAGCTTTTTCTGCATCTTCCTTTTTTGTAAAGGAAATAGAGGAAAAACCACCATTTTTTAAAACTCTTAATACAAAGCCATCTCCTGTGTTTGTACCGATCTGGTAAATCTCTCTTCCGTTTAATATAATCTTTGTTTCTCTCATGATTTCATATCTTAAGTCTACATAATCTGCATCTATTTTGGAAATTATATTTTTAAGAATATCAAACATATTTAAACCTCCGTATTTATATTTCCTTATGTTTTAACTTTACATAAAAATTTTTATTATTTCAATATAAAAATCTATGCTAAAATATTTTAAATGATATTATGAGGAGGATGCCATGCAGGGAATAAAAGAGGAAATTTTAGGAAAAACTTCTCCTCTTTTTGTGCTTAAGGATCAATTGGGAGAGGATTTTGATCTTTCAAAATATAAAGGGAAAAAGGTTCTTTTATCCTTTCATCCTTTAGCTTGGACCTCTATCTGTGGAAAACAGATGCTCTCTTTGGAAGAGAACTATCAAAGATTCTTGGATTTGAATACGATACCTGTGGGATTAAGTGTAGATCCTGTACCCTCTAAAAAAGCATGGGCAGAAAGTTTAGGACTTAAAAATTTAAAGATTCTTTCAGATTTCTGGCCCCATGGAGAAGTAGCTAAAAAGTATGATATTTTTAGGGAAAAGGAAGGATTTTCTGAAAGAGCTAATATAATTATAGATGAGGAAGGAAAGATAATATTCTTTAAGGTTTATCCTATAAGAGAACTTCCTGATATAGAAGAGATAATAAAATTCTTAGAGGAAAGGAAGTCTAACGTGTAAAAAATTCTATTCCTTCCTCTTTATTCTCAATAAAGTATTCTTCAAGCCATTTTTTTATCTCATCTCTAACTTTTCTAAATATTTCCAATTTTTCCTCATAGGACCCTTCAAAGCTTGAAGGATCCATAAATCCTTTATGTATATATTTTTTCCCTCCTGGAAAGAATGGACATTTTTCCTTTGCACTATCACAAACAGTAACTACATAATCAAAGCTTTCTCCCCTGAATTCTTCTATGCTTTTACTTCTATGATGGGAGATATCTATTCCTATTTCCTTCATTACCTCAATTGCTAAGGGATTCACCCCTTTTGGATCTGTTCCTGCAGAAAAAGCTAAAAATTTATCTTTATACAAAGCATTCATTAGGCCTTCTGCCATTTGAGATCTTGCAGAATTATGGGTGCATATAAAAAGAACCTTTTTCATATCTATTCAACTCCTTCTTTTAAGATTTCAAGAAACTTTTGAGATATTTCAGGATCAAACTGTTTTCCCATATTGTTTTTAATTTCTCTTATTATCTCCTTTTTAGATAAAGCTTTTCTATATGGTCTATCTGATTTCATTGCGGAGTATGCATCCGCTATAGCAAGAATTCTTGCTAAAATTGGTATTTCTTCTCCCTTTAAACTTTGAGGATATCCTTTTCCATCATATCTTTCATGATGATACAAGATTGCCTGTAATAATTTTTCCATTTTTGGTAACTGATTTAAAATTAGATAGCCTAATTTGGGATGTTCCTTTATAATTTGCCATTCCTCCTCATCTAAGGAGCCTGGTTTTCTAAGTATATTGGAAGGAATTCCTATCTTTCCTATATCATGAAGTTTTCCTGCAAGATCTAAAACTTCTAAATCTTCTTTGGAAAGTCCCAATTTCTTGCCAATCTTTACTGCATACTTTGCCACATCTTGAGAGTGTACAAAGGTATAATTATCCTTGTTGTCGATAGCTGTAATTAATCCTAAAAATACATCAAAATTGGGAACTTGAACTGCTTTTTCTGGAATTTTTGCTTGAGAAGATATAGTGATATATTGCTCTCCACCTAAAGTTTTTGCTTTATACATAGCAGTATCCGCTAAGGTTAATAATTTACGAGGATCATCGGTATCAGTAGGGTAAGAGGCAATACCTAAACTTATTTTTATAGGTATCTTCTCGTTATTAGGAGTTATTACAGATTTTTCTTTTAATTTTTTTAAAATTCTTTCAGCAACTTTTACTGCTCCTTCCAAAGGAGTTTCGGGGAGTATAATAGCAAACTCATCTCCCCCATATCTTCCAACAATATCAATTCTTCTACAGGATTTTTTAATTAAACTGGCAAGCTCTTTTAGTACTTCATCGCCAAAAGTATGTCCATAGGTGTCATTAAACAATTTAAAATCATCAACATCAATAATAATAACAGAAAGAGGATGAGGATATCTTTGAATTCTTAAAATCTCTTTTTCAAAATTTTCTTCTAAAGCTCTTCTATTGAAGATTCCCGTTAGTGGATCAATAGTAGCAAGTTTTTTAGTTTCTTGAAAGAGACGAGCGTTCTCAATAGCAATAGAAAGGAAATGGGATATAGTGGTCAATAGACTTATACTTTTATCTGAATATATTTCTCTTTGAGTATTATGTTTTAGAACTAAAGCTCCAATAGATTTTTTTCCTGAGATTATTGGGATGCACAAAAAAGATTTTGTTTTTCCTCTTAGATTTTTCTTAAAAATGTAGGTTCTATTTTTTAAGGCATCCAAAATTATCGATTTATCTTTCTTTGTTAATTTTTCCTTTTCATCTCGAATATTTTTAGAAACAATCTCAAGTTTTTCGCCACAGGAACCATTACACAAAATTAAGTAAAAAGCGGAAAAATCAAAAAGCTTAGGAATCTCTTTAGAAATAAGATTAAAAATTACTTCCAATTCTATAGAAGAAGTAATTGTACTGCCTATCTCATTTAATATAGAAAGTTCATTGATATACTCTTCAAGTTCTTTCTCATATTTTTCCCTTTCTTCAAAAAGTAATGCTCCTTGAATTCCTGCACTTATTTGAGTTCTCAAAATTTCATATACTATCCCTAGTTGGGGACCCAATTCAAAAAGGGCGTAGCCAAAATAATTTTCCTGATAATAAAGAGGTTCTATCATAAAAGTAACTCTTTTTTTGGGAAGTATTTCCCTAGGAATAATATCTTCTGAAGGATCGTATGTTATACTTTTTTCTTCGCCGTTGTATTTACAAACTAATTCTGCTGTATGGGGTTTTCTATTGTCATATAAAATTATATAAAAACTTTTTATCCCTAAGTTTGGGATATTTTCCCTTATTTGTCTTAATATGTTATCTATTTTAAAACTTGAAATTAAATTTATTCCCGTGTTGGCTAAAAGGACTGATTGCTCCTCCAATTTTTTTCTTCTATAACCTTGAATTCTTTCTCCATAATCGCTTAATATAACCCTTGCCTGATGATATAAATTCTCTAAGAAGAATTGATCTTTATCTAAATAAGTAAACAAAAATCTTCTTAGAAGAGATATATATTCCTGAAAAATATTTATAAAAGGAATAGACTTTTCTTTTAGTTTTAAAATTTTCTCTAAAGTGTTGAGGAAATATGTAGGATCTTTTTTATCCAAAGCATAAATAAAACTTCTATATATCTCAACTAGAAAACCCTCATCAACTTTTCCTATGTTATTTTCAACATATTTGATAAACTCTCTTTCTAAACTTAAAAAATCAGAGGAATGTAATAATATTTCTTTTTTATTCTCTATTTTTGCTCTCTCAATAGCAGGAAAGCTACATCCGCAAGAATTTCTAATAATTAAATTAGTAGGAAGAAATACAACTTCAGAAAAACTTTTTTTCGAAAGCATATTAAGTATAATTTCTATTGCCTTCCATCCCATATCCTTTAAAGGCTGTTCAACAGTGGTAAGAGGAGGGGTTATGAAACTTGCTTCTTCTATATTATCAAATCCAGTTACCTTGATATCTTCAGGTAAGATATATCCCCTTTCTTTAAGTTCTTCTATAGCTCCCAATGCCATCTCATCATTTGATGATACAATAACATCGAAATTTATCTTTCTTTCATCTAAAAAGGATTTAACTGCTTGTCTTCCAGAATTATAAATAAAATCTCCATAAAAAATATTTTGAGAAGGAATCTCAATATTATAACTTCTTAGGGTATCTAGAAATATTTTATATCTTATTTGGGCTTCCATATTGTTAAGGGGACCAGTGATAAATGCAAATCTTTTATAACCATGATCTTCAATTAAATGTGATAAAAGATTTCTAAATCCTGATTCATTGTCTATAATTATGCTGGTAATACCTTCTATAGGAAGCCCAATACTTACCGTGGGAATTTGAGAGGAATATTTTTGGCAGAATTTTGTTATCTCTTCCAATGTAGTGTCGGAACTTAAAGCAGAAGAAAATATTATTACTCCATCTACATTTTTTGGGGAAACTAAGTTATATATTAAATTTCCCTGTTTTTCGTAGTCTCGAGGAGAATTTAGAGTTTTTCCTGTAAAGCAGTAAATATCAACATTATAATACTCTCCTGCAGAAAATATCCCTGAAAGAATATTCCATTGATAATCATATAAATTATCTACAATTACTCCTATTCTTTTTCTTTCTTCCATGCTTAATGTTATAACTTAAGTTTCAGAGTCTATTATATCATAAGTCCCCTTCCCCCCAAATCTTTAGTTTTAATTTAAAACAATCCATATGATTTTCAAGAGAAGTCCTTCATAGGATACTTATAAGATCTT
The DNA here is from genome assembly GCA_025060475.1 of Dictyoglomus sp. Taxonomy (NCBI): domain Bacteria; kingdom Pseudomonadati; phylum Dictyoglomota; class Dictyoglomia; order Dictyoglomales; family Dictyoglomaceae; genus Dictyoglomus; species Dictyoglomus sp. The sequence continues at coordinate 70,379 of JANXBZ010000009.1, forward strand.
GTTTTTAAATATCTGATATTTTATTAGTTTCCCTTTTAAGAGAAAATACGAGTTAAACAATAAAAATAGTATGTAAATTATTTCACATTAATTATTTTTTCTTCGGGAGATATTTTAAATACAGAAAAAGGAGTTCCACCAGCGCACCATATTTCATTATAATCAAATAAATCTTCATCATGACCAAAAGGAGGGACTCCCCCAATTATATATCCCGTTTTTTCCTTTACAAATTCAGCATCACCCTTTTTTATGGGTTCGCCTACTATTTTAGATATTTCTGCTTCATTTATTCTATTTTTTCCACTGGCAATTACAAGATAAGGTTTCTCTGAATTTTCTCCTTTAAAAATAATTGATTTTCCTATTTGAGTCACATCACAACCTATAGCGTCTGCCGCCTCTTTTGAGGTCCTGGTAGATTTTGAAAATTTTTTAAATTCATAATTATTTTTTGATAAGTATTCCAAATTCTCTTTGACGAGATTATAAAACTCCATTTTGGTAGTAAATGAGGATAATACTTTCTCATAGCTTTTTCTGCCTCTGTAAAATTTCCTCCGATAGTATTAAAACTTTCTGTATATATTTCAGTCTATATCTCTTAAAACTAAGTCAGATTTAGTAAGGATACTCTGATAATATTTCTAATTTTTTTTAGCTGATACCTTTCTTCTAAAGGTTGATAAGGATCAGTTACAGTTCCAATATAGATATTTTCTGATATCTACAAATCCTTTCTATTTCTGCATAAATCTTGCATAGCAGTAAAGACATGAACGAGCACATCCCACATAGGGATTTATAACCCAGCCACCTTGAGGAAACCCACATTTTGCTATTGCATTTTTACAATTTATCTAGACTTTCCACAGCTTTTCTCAAAGAATCTTCATAATTTGGAAGATCGTCCATATTATATAATTCTAAAATATAATTTCTTAATACCGAATATAATGGTCTCTTTGCAGGTGCTTTATAATCTTCAGGAGTTATGGGAATAATTTTTTCCTTTGAGAGACCTAAAAATTCTGCTACTTTGCAAGCAAAACTATATCTTGTTATAGTTCCCTTGTTCACAATATGATAGGTACCATAAAGTTTTTTCTCTGAAAGCTCTCTTATTTTCCTAACAAGGTCATAGGCATAGGTACAGGATGCAAAATGATAGTTTGTAAATCTTAGTTCTTTTTTTTCTTTTAAATTTTGATAAATCTGAGTTAAAGCATTATTTCCATATTCTCCAAATACATATATGGAGAATCTTTATCTCCTGAGAATACGTAATCAGTACTAATATATATTAAAGGAATATCCAAAACAGAACAAGAAATAGCTATATGTTTAGTACCTAAGGCATTGACTTTCCATGCTAAATCAGGATTTTCCTCGCATATATCAGGAGATCTTATGGCAGCAGGGTGAATAACTAAATCAGGTTTTAAATTGATAATCTTTTCAAAGGAATGATCTCTTGATCTTTAAAGATCTCTCTTAAATAAGAACCTAAAAATCCTTGTGCTCCAGTGATAAGAATTTTCATAGATTTATACTCTATTCCAGCCTAATTTTTCAAGATTTTTAATTTTTCCCTCTTCATCTCCTAAGATAATTACAAAGTGATTTCCAATAGGGTTATTTAAAAAGGATTCATCTTCAATTTTGACTGTAATCTGTGTCCTGCACATATTTTCTATAAATGGTTTCTCCAAAACTTCGCCCTTTATCACTTTGAATTTTTTGTCCTTTCCAAGTCTTAATATGGTTATCTTATCTGAGTTTATATATCCTTCTATTCCTACACTACTTAAGGTTTCGAAATGGGTATTTAAATTAAAGTATTCAGGTATATTTATTGCAATGGTACAATGGGCAAAAGTATAATTATTATTTTCAATTTTGGCTAAGTTTGCCATGAAAGGAGTTTTTCCAGTAAGTTTATGGGCAAAAATCATAGTAGCAAGAGCTTCTGTATCTCCTTCACAGCTTGCAATTGTTCCTTCAGAATTTAGCAAAGAAAGAGCAAGACAACCTGTAATTTTTAAATTTAATGCTAAATCAAAACATCTTATAGTTAGAGCAGAAAGATTGTATTTTTCTATAACTTTTTTTAGAGATGTGTAAATCTTTGTAGCTTTTAATAGATTTTCTTTAGGAATTTTTCTCTCTTTTGCCATATTCCATATCTTTTCTGCTATGCTGGGATCTTCTTTTAAGTTTTCTTCTACTTCTTTTAAGGATATATCGATGGGTTCTAAGCCTAAGTTTGTTAAAATCTCATAATTTCTGCTTTTGATTAACCAGTCACTTGGCTTTCCTATAATTCCAACTTTTTTTCCTTTTAATTCATCGAATGCTCTAAGAATTTCCATTATTTTTTCATTAGGATCTGGAATTAATATGGTCTTTATTCCTTTTTCTATTGCATAAGCTTGTACTTCTAAGCTTGCAGCAAGACCATTAGCAGTACCAAAAGGAATGATATAAATTCCATCCTTTAAGTACTTAAGAGATTCTTCTTCAGTTCCTCCCGTAAGAAGTATGATAGCATCAGGATTATCACTTTCTTCTAATTTTATATATTTACCTAAGTACTCTTTTGCTTCTTTTAATTTTTCTTCAATACTATATGCGATGGGACTTAATAGAAATTTTACTTTCATTTTCCTATTCCTTTCTTAATAATTTTAAATATTCTGCCATTTGTCTTCCCAACATTCTGCATGCTTTTTGTTCCAATTCTTTAGGAAATCCTAATTCATAAGAATAGCAAGAATAGAAAATAATGTTGCCTCATTTCCCCCTCCCAATCCTCCAGAGGAAGAAAAGGCTGTTCCAATCTTTCCCTTCACTTTTCCCCATGCAACTTTTACACTTTCATCAAAAAATTTTTTCAATTTCCAAGTAAGAGTACCACAGTACGCAGGAGAACCTACAATAATTCCATCACAGTTTAAAAGATCTTCGGGGACTGCGTCATCTACATGTTTTACAACCACATCTACTCCTTCTACTTCCTTTATGCCTTCTGCTACCTCTTCTGCCATCTTTTTTGTATTTCCTGTAAAACTGTCGTAAATAATAAGTACTCGATACATAAGCATTATTCCTCATTTATTAAAATTTAATTCTGCAAATGTCCATACATAGTAAATCCAGCAGTAGGATAGACAAATTCTAAGAGCAAGCCTGTATTAGGCTCATATAAACTCTGGCCTAATGGTTGTCCTGATAAATATAATACTACTAATACTTCTCCCCTTTGTCCATATCCTGCAGTATCTAGGGAAAATCCAATTTGAGGTATGGAAATTATAGTTTTTCTCTTTAAAAGGGCAGGATTTATATAAAAAGGTCCAAAAAATCTATCTCCTATGCCTGTAGTTGTTCGAGTTATATTCCCCCAATAATTAATTTGATAAATTGCAATATTTCCTTCCACATTTAATAGTCTATAATTAACATTACTTAAGGGTTGAGTTATCCCCATAATTACACTATACAAGGCATAAGATACATTTCTTTTTGCTATATCAGGAAGACTTAAATTTGGTAAATTTAAATTATAAATTCCTACTAAAGTTTTTCTTCCTGCTTCTCCTCCTCTAGGATTTTTACGAGTTATTGTGGAGAGCTGAATTATTCCTTCACTGGTAAATTGTTCTGAAGTGGTTGTTATCTCGTCTTGGGACTGGGTTGTTACTGCAAAGTAATAAAGATCTTTTCCTATGGGTCCTCCTTCTACTATAATTCCATTTTGAGCGTAAAAATCTCTTTCTTTTAAGGTTTGTTCTACAATTTTAGGATGTACATATAATCCTACGCCAGGAGTGTTGAGTAGTAAAATATTTGAATTTATTATCCATTCTCTTGTGCGAGAGTCTCTGAATATTTCATATTTTATTCCATATACTCTATCCTTTTGAATAGTTGTAACTATATATATGCTGTATCCTGCCATAATACCTGCAGAACTTTCTGCTCCTATTCCTACTCTTGTACCAACCTCTGTGTTATATACTACACAAGTTCCCTCTCTTATCCAAGAGGGAATGGGCATAAGGATTTCCTTTCTTGGAAAGGTATCAGTACTCTGAGGAAAAGAGGAAGAAAATATTAACAGAGTAATAACTAGTATTAAAAATAAATTTTTCATTTTTCTCTCCTCCTATAATGAACTTTAATTAGATTTTATAATAATTATAATTTGTAAATCAAGTTTTTAATAAATCTTGACTTTAAATAATTTTTTTGTATAAAATTAAAACCAAAGAAACTTAAACGGTTAAGTTAATATGAAAAAGGTTAAAAATAAGCTTACAATTAACGATATTGCCAAAATTGCAGGGGTTTCTAAGGGTGCAGTTTCCTACGTATTAAACAACAAGCCTGGAGTTAGTGCAGAGGTTAGAGAAAAGATTCTTCGCATTATAGAGGAATATGGATATAAACCCAATAAATTGGCTCAAGCTCTGGCAGGAAAGAAAACAAATTTTATAGCTCTCATAATACCTGATATTAGTGATGTTTTTTATGCAAAAATTATAAAGGGAGTTGAGAAAACTTTAAGTAAAAATGGATATTATTTAAATCTATATGGTACCCATGCAAATCCTGAAAAGGAGCATCAGGTTTTTGAGTTTTTAAATACAGGCTTTGTGGATGGAATAATAGTTATGGCTTATCATATTGAGAAAAGTTTTGTTAAATGGATATCAAGCTCTAATATTCCTGTGGTTTTTATAGACTATCCCTATGATCATGATGTCTATTCTGTAATTGTAGATAATGAAGAGGGGGGATTTAAGGCGACAGAATATCTTATAAATTTAGGTCATAAAAAAATTGTCTTTATCCATGGATCAAAGGATTCATGGGATAGTGATCTTAGATTTAAGGGTTATTTAAAGGCTTTAGAAAAATATAATATTCCCTTTAATGAGAGTTTAGTTGTAAGAGGGGATTTTACAAGGGAAGGTGGATACAAAGCAATAAAAGAAATTTTAGATTCTGGAGAAAAATTTACTGCAGTTTTTTCTGCCAATGATCATATGGCTTTGGGAGCTATGAAAGCTTTAAAAGAAAAAGGATTAAGAATTCCAGAGGATATCTCCATTATAGGTTTTGATAATATAGAGGCCAGTGCCTTAAGTAATCCCCCTCTTACTACAATAATGCAACCTATTTATCAATTAGGGGAGATGTCCGCTAAGATTCTTTTGAGGCTTCTTTCTGGAGAAAATTTAGATCAAAAAAGATTTTTGTTAAAAACTCAACTTATTGAGAGAAAGTCTTGTAGTAAAATTTAAATTTTTTTCCTTTTAAGATTTAATTTTTTTTAAATTCTTAACCGGTTAAGAAAGGAGAGGACTAATGAAAAGGTTATTTGAAACAAAATATGGTTATTTTAGAAATGAGGGAAAGGAGTATATTATTAAAACTCCAAAAACTCCAAGGCCATGGATAAATGTTATATCCAATGGAGATTATGGGGTAGTAATATCTAACACAGGTTCTTCTTATAGTTTTAGAACTCATGCTTCCCTAAACAGAATAACAAGATGGAGTCAAGATTTAATTAGAGATGACTGGGGTAAATATATCTATGTAAGGGATAATGAGAATAAAAATTTTTGGTCTATTCCTTGGAAACCAGTATGTAAAGATTATGAGGAGTTTGAGCTTGTTTATGGATTTGGATATGCTCTTTTTAATACAAAATATTTTGGAATAAGATCTGAATTAACTCTCTTTGTTCCTCTAAAGGATCCTACGGAAATCTGGTATCTGAGAATAAAGAATGAGACATCCGAAGTTAGAAATCTATCTATTTTTACTTATCTTGAATGGAATCTTGGAGCTCCTGACTGGCATAGAGAATTTCATAAAACTTTCATAGAAACTTATTTTAATAAAGAGGGGAATTATATATTTTCCAAAAAGAGACTTTGGGAAATTCCCAATGAAAAGGGACAGCATTGGAATCGAGATTGGGAATATACTGCCTTTCATTGGGCAAATATTCCTGTAAAGGAGGCGGAAGGCTCAAAAGAAGAATTTATTGGATTATATCAGGATCTTAAATCTCCAAAAGCTCTCTTAGAAGGCAGATTAACAAATACTTTTGGAAAATGGGAAGATGATATTGCATCACTGAAAATAGATCTAATACTTAATCCTTCAGAGGAAAAAACTCTAATATTTCTTTTAGGTGCTGTTAAGAATAACTCAGAGTCCATAGAGAAAATTATAGAAAATTATAATTCCGAAGATAAGGTAGAAAAAGCCCTTTTGGATGTAAAGAGTATGTGGGAAGATCTTTTTTCAAAAACTTTGGTAGAAACTCCAGATTCTGCCTTTAATATAATGAACAATTATTGGTTAAAATATCAAGCAATTTCTGGAAGACTATGGGCAAGATCCGCATACTATCAACTAGGAGGAGCCTATGGATTTAGGGATCAACTCCAGGATAGCCAGATATTTTTATATCTTGATCCCGAAAAAACTCTGGAACAAATTAAACTTCATGCAAAACATCAATTCTCTAATGGATATGTATATCATTGGTGGCATCCCATAAGTGAAACGGGATTAAGAAATGAGATTTCAGATAATAGATTATGGCTTCCCTTCTTAGTTATTAGATATTTAAAAGATACTTATAACTGGGAAGCTCTTTATGAGAAGATACCCTATCTAGATGGAGGAGAAGGAAGTATATATGAACATTGCTGTAAAGCTATTGATCTAAGCTTGTCAAAATTCAGTGAGAGGGGTCTTCCTCTCATAGGAGATGGAGACTGGAATGATGGAATGAATGCTGTGGGAACTGATGGAAAAGGAGAAAGTATATGGCTTGGCCATTTTCTATATGGAATTCTAGTAGATTTTGCGGAGATTTGTAAAAGGGAAAAAGACAATAAAAGGGAAGACTATTATTTAAAGAGGGCAGAAGAGCTTAAAGAAGCAATAAATAAATATGCTTGGGATGGGGAATGGTATATAAGAGCCTTTAAAGATAATGGAGAGGCTATTGGAAGTAAGAATTGTAAAGAGGGAAAGATATTTTTAAATGCTCAAATATGGGCGATATTAAATAATACTGCTCCTGAAGATAGAAAAATAAAAGCTTATGAGTCTACTAAAAAATATCTTTTTAGAGAATATGGTCCTCTTCTTCTTTACCCTGCATATACTTCTCCTGATCCTGAAATAGGCTATCTTACAAGATATGCTCCAGGGGTCAGAGAAAATGGTGGATTGTATACTCATGCAGGATGCTGGGCAGTATTAGCCAGTTGTAAGATGAAAGATCCTGATGCTTATAAGATTTATAAAAGTTTTATGCCTATATATAGGGGAATGGATCCTGATTTTTACAAGGTAGAACCTTATGTCACTTGTGGAAATGTAGATGGACCTGATTCGAAATATTTTGGAAGGGGAGGCTGGAGCTGGTATACAGGATCTGCTGCCTGGTATTTTATATGTGCTTTAGAAGGAATCTTAGGAATTATTCCCACCTGGGAGGGTTTAAAAATATCTCCAAGTATTCCAGATGAGTGGAAAGAGGTAAAAGTTAAAAGATTATTCAGGGGAAAATTTTACCATATAACCATAAAAAGAGGGGACAAGTTTGAAATTTTTGTTGATGGGAAAAGGTTAGATGGAAATATTGTTAATTATCAAGGAGAAAAAAGGGATGTAAAAGTAGAGGTATATATTTAGAGGGAGGTGAGAAAATTAAAAATCTTATTCTTCTAAGATACAGTGAATCCTATAGAGGAAATTGCAGGATTAAGTGATGATAATAAGTAGATGGAGTATTCTCAGAAACAAAAATAACTGACGGTTGGAACATAGTTGATTTTAAGCTTTCTCCAAGGAGGAAAGATATTAAAGTTAATGGAAAATATAAATATGCTGAATACCCATAGAGGAATTATTATCTTAGCTGTTTCCATAATAGCAGGGCAATACGGAGAAAATATTGGAACTATTCTTGCAGGATCCACAATTGTAGTTTTTCCCATATTAATTATTTTTCTTATTGCTCAAAGATATGTAATACGAGGTATTGCCATGACAGGATTGAGATTTTAACCCAAGGCTAAGTCAAGAAACATCATAATGGAAAAACCAATAAGAGCTCCAAGGGTGGGTAAATCTGTCTCTCCTGCTTTTTGAGCTTCGGGAATAAGTTCTTCAATAACTACATATATCATAGCTCCTGCAGCAAAAGCCAAAGCATAGGGAAGAATTGGTCTTGCAATGAGAACTGCAGAAGCACCTATAACTCCTGCAATAGGCTCCACAATACCTGACAATTGTCCATAAAAGAAACTTTTAAAAGCGGAGAGTTTTTCTCTTCTTAGAGGCATAGAAACGGCAAGTCCCTCAGGAAAATTTTGTAATCCTATACCAATAGCAAGAGCAATAGCAGAAGTAAGGGAGGCAACATCTCCTCCTAATTTAATAGCTCCAAAAGCTACTCCAACTGCTAAGCCCTCAGGTATATTGTGAAGGGTTATGGCAAGAATTAATAAGGTAGTTCTTCGCCATGTGGTACTTACTCCTTCCTTACTTTCGTCAGGAAAATTCAGATGTAGATGGGGTATAAGTTTGTCAATAAAATAAAGGCACAATCCTCCCAACAAAAATCCTACAACTACTGGGAACCAAAAGGGGAGAGAGGATTCTTTTTGGGCTAATTCAATGGCAGGCGAAATCAAAGAAAAATAACTTGCAGATATCATAACTCCGCTGGCAAAACCGAGCATTCCATCTAATATTTTTCTGTTTACTTCTCTTGTTAAAAAAACTCCTGCAGATCCTAATGCAGTTAATCCCCAAGTAAAAAGGGTAGCAAGGAGTGCTTGAATCACAGGAGATAGGCTTTTAAAGTCCATAAAAACCCTCCTTTTAGAGAATTTTTAAATATTATTTTGATTTTTATTATACTAAAATCTGGAAAAGTTAGGAAAATTTCAATTTTGTAAAAAATTTTCTTCATTAAATCTTGACAAAAAAATTAGGAGGTTTTATTATTTAAAAGTGTGATAAAAATTAAATTTTAGATTTTGTAAATTTTTTTCATAAGACTAGAATAAAAAAGATTTAACATTTGATTGGGATTATGTTGTAAATTTTATACATGGGTTAAAAAATATGAAAGAATCTAATGTTTTAGAAAGTATAAAAGAAAAAAAGATTCACCTTCGAGCCTCCGAGGAGAAGGTTGCAAACTATATCTTAACCCATTGGCAAGAAGTTCTTCATCTTCCCATCACCGAATTTGCAGAAAGGGTTGGAGTAAGCGAAGCAACCATAGTAAGAATGTGTAAAAAAATGGGATTTAGGGGATTCCAAGAATTAAAAATAACCCTCGCTATGGAAAAGATTCAACCAATAAAAACAGTACATCAGGCTGTTCAAGAGGGGGATGATCTTGAGACTATTTTAAAAAAGGTATTCTCTGCGAATATTAGAGCAATGGAAGCTACAATTAATGTGCTTTCCATAAAGGAATTGGATAGAGCAATAAATGCTATTTTATCCGCAAGACAACTTCAGATATATGGGGTGGGAGGATCAGGTCCTGTCGCTTTAGATGCTCAACATAAATTCATGAAAACAGGAATTCCTACTGTTGCCTACATTGACAGTCATATGCAAGCCATGTCCGCGAGTATATTGGAGCCCAATGATGTAATAATAGGAATATCCGCATCGGGAAGTAGTAAGGATATAATAGATGCCCTTACCTTAGCAAAGAAAAGAGGAGCAACCACTATTGGTATAACCCATTATGCTAAAACTCCTATGGATAAGGTGCTAGATATAAAACTATCCGTATCCTCTGAGGAAACATTTTATAGAACGGAAAGCACTTCTGCCCGTATAGCCCAATTGTCTATTATTGATGCTTTATACATAGGAGTTGCATTAAGAAGATTGGACAAGACCTTTGAGAATCTTAAATTAACAAGAGAAGCTATTGTTCCTAAAAGATTTTAAGAAAGGAGATTAGTACATGTCTATTAGAGTACTAATAACTCCAAGAACTTTTGAGACAAGAGGAGAGATTTATGTAAAAAGATTGGAAAAGGAAGGATACGAGGTTATCCTTAATCCCTATGGAAGGGTATTAAAAGAGGAAGAATTGATAAAGTTAATTAAGGATGTAGATGGAATTATTGTGGGAATTGATCCATTAACAGAGAAGGTTTTAATGAGTGCAAAAAAATTAAAAGTTATTTCAAAGTATGGCGTAGGAATAGACAATATAGATATAGATACTGCAAAGAGATTAGGAATAGTAATTACTAATACTCCTTTTGCAAATAGTAACGCAGTAGCAGAGTTAACTGTAGGCTTGATTTTTTCTGTTCTTCGTGGAATTCCTTTATCCGATAGAAAGTCTAGGGAGGGATTATGGGAAAGATTTATAGGTTATGAATTATATGGAAAAACTCTTGGAGTGATAGGGACAGGAAATATTGGAAAAAGAGTAATAAAACTTCTGAAGGGATTTGATTTAAAGATAATTTGTTATGATATTTTCCCTGATTATTCTTGGGCAGAAAAGGAAGGAGTTTCTTATGTTTCCTTTGAGGATCTCTTGAGAGACTCTGATATTATAACTCTCCATATTCCTTTGACAAAGGATACTCATCATTTGATTTCAGAAAGAGAGATTAATATGATGAAAAAATCTGCAGTTATTATTAATACATCAAGGGGTGGAATTATTGACGAGGAAGCATTATATAAGGCATTAAAAGAAAAAAGAATCTTTGGAGCAGGATTAGATGTTTTTGAAGAAGAACCTCCTAAAAATTCTCCTTTATTCAATTTAGAGAATGTTGTTATCACCTCTCATACTGGAGCCCATACTTCGGAGGCTATAGAAAAGATGGCAGAAATCTCTGTAGAAAATCTTATTTTAGCATTAAAGGGTGAAAAACCTAAATTTATCGTATCTTGAGGAGGTAAATATGGGAAGAGAAAAAACTTTGGAAAGAATTATTGATTGCGGGGTTGTGGCAGTAATTAGGGTTGATAATTCCGAAGAATTGTTGAATATTTCTAAAGCCTTAAAAGAAGGAGGAGTTATTGGAATTGAATTAACAATGACAACCCCTGGTGCTTTAAATATTCTTCCTGAAATCTCAAAAATTATGGGAAAGGAAATAGTCTTGGGAGTAGGTACTGTTCTTGATCCAGAAACTGCAAGGCTTGCTATTTTGGCAGGGGCGGAATTTGTAGTTTCTCCTGTTTTAAAACCTGAAATTATAAAAATCTGTCATAGATATGATAAGGTGGCAATTCCTGGAGCTTATACTCCTACAGAAATTCTAACCGCTTGGGAAGAAGGAGGAGATGTTATAAAGGTTTTTCCAGCATCTTCTTTAGGGCCTCAATTTATAAAAGATATTCATGGTCCCATGCCCTATATTAGGCTTTCCCCTACAGGTGGGGTAAGTCTTGAAAATGTAGGAGAATTTATCAAGGCAGGAGCTTGTTTTGTAGGGGTTGGAGGAAATTTAGTGGATAAAAAACTAGTTTCTGAAAAGAAATGGGATTTATTAACCGAGAGAGCCCAAAAATTTATAGAGGAGGTGAGAAAAGCAAGAAAACAATAAAAACTGGTAAATTAATCAAAGATTTAAAAAGATAATAATATGGAGGGAAGAATATGAAGAATTTAAAAAGGATTTCATTAATAGTTGTTTCTGCTTTAATCTTGTTGTTATTGGCAGTTCCATTGTCTGCGCAGACTCCCAAATATGTGCTAAAGTTCAACCATGTATTGTCTCCTTTAGATCCATATCATGAAGGATTTCTAAAATGGGCAAAGGCAGTAGAGGAAAGAACAAGGGGAGGATTAAAGATTGAGGTTTATCATAGTGCACAACTGGGAAGAGAGGAAGATATATTAGAACAAATAAGAAAAGGTGCCAACCTTGGACAAAATACAGACTCTGCTCGTATGGCAATGTATGTACCTGATATTGGAATAATGAACTGTCCATATTTTGTAGATTCTCCTGAAGAAGTACAGAAACTAAAGAAGATGCCAACAGTTCATAAGTGGCTAAAGACTTTAGAGGAGAATTATGGATTTAAGGTTCTTTCATTTGTTTGGATACAGGGATTTAGACACTTTATGACTAATAAACCCATAAAATCTCCTGAAGATCTAAAAGGACTTCGAATAAGAACCCCTGGAGTTCCTGTTTGGCAAGAATCTATTCGTGCTTTAGGAGCAACTCCTGTTGCTCTTGCTTTTGGAGACATTTACCCAGCATTACAGCAAAAAGCAATAGATGGAGTAGAACTTGTCTACAATAATATACCAGGAATGAGATTATATGAGGTATTAAAGTATGTAAACGAAACAGGGCACATATTATTGATTAACTTTGAAGTGGTAAGTGCAAAATGGTTCTACAGCTTACCTATTACATATCAAAAGATTCTTGAAGAAGAATGTGATAAGGCAGGAATAGAGACTACGAAAGTAGTATTTGCAAGAGAAGAAGAAGTTAAGAAGATGATTCAAGAAAGGGGAATGATTATAGTACCAAAGAAAGACATTGATATAGCAGCATTCAAGAAAGCAGGAGAAAAAGCATATGAAGTTCTAAAGATCAAGGAAGCTAAAGATAAAGTATGGAAGGAGCTTAGGAAGCAGTAAAAAATTCATATCTTGGGATCGGGCCTCATCGGGGAGGTCCGATCCCTTTATTTTTTAGAGGAGAGGTGATAGGAGATGAGGAAAATATACGATTATCTTGGTAAAATAGAACTTTTTTTATCTCAAATATTTTTAGTAGCTATTGCAATTTTAGTTTTTATAGCAGGAGTTTCTAGAAGTTTAAGAAATCCTATTTATTGGGCAAATCCTTTGGCAAGCTTTCTTTTTGCGTGGACTGTTCTCTTAGCAACAGATGCAGCTTTTAGACAAAATAAATTGATGTCTGTAGACTTTTTAGTTAAAAGGTTTCCAGAAAGAGTACAATCAATAATAAGATTAATAAACTACGTAATTATATTGGGATTCTTAGTTTATCTTATCATATTTGGAATACAGGCTGCCTATGATATGAGATTTAGAACCCACGAAGGGATGTATGGATTTAGCTATTTCTGGGTTACTATTAGTGTGCCTTTTGGTGCTCTTCTTCTTCTCTTCACTACTATTTACAAGATAAAAGATGAGATAAACTTCTTAAAAGGGAGGAAATAGTTATGTTAATCGTTGTAATAATGTTCTTTATATTTATGCTTTTGGGAATGCCTGTGGTATTTTCTATTGCCATATCAGGTTTTCTCTTTTTCCTACAGCATCCAGCGGAAATTCCAATGACCACTCCCATTCAATTGCCCTTAACTCAAGCATTAAACTTTGCCCTCTTAGCAATACCTTTATTCATTCTTGCAGGAAACATGATGAATAATTCGGGAATAACAAAGAGATTGATAGATCTTTCTACAGTGCTTGTGGGACACTTAAGAGGAGGATTAGCTCAGGTTACCTGTGTTCTTTCTGCTCTTATGGGAGGAGTATCGGGATCCGCTATAGCGGATGCAGCAATGGAAGCTCGTATGCTAGGTCCTGAGATGATAAAAAGAGGACTTCCCAAAGGATATGCTGCAGGTTCTCTTGTATTCTCTTCCTTAGAGGTTCCAACTATTCCTCCCAGTATTGGATTAGTCCTCTTTGGAACCATAGCTCAGGTATCCATTGGAAGACTCTTTGCAGGAGGAATAGTTCCAGGTCTTTTGATAATGACCTATCTCATGATTACTGTTGCTATTACTGCAAGGATAAGAAATTTTCCTCCCCAGAGGGAAAAGAGAGCTTCTCTTAGAGAGATTATCTCTGCGATCTCAGGAGGTATCTGGGCAATTCTTTTTCCTGTTATACTCTTAATAGGATTAAGGGGAGGATATTTTACTCCTTCGGAAGTGGGTGCCCTTTGTGTAGTTTATGCAGTTCTCATTGGAACTTTAATCTATGGTGATTTAAATTTTAAAAACTTTTTAGAAGCATTAAAGGGATCCACTATAGATATTGGATCTACAATGTCCCTTATAGCTTTTTCCTCTATATTCTCCTATGGAATAGTTTGGGAGAGAATACCAGAAGTTATTTCTAATTTTATTCTTGGTATTACAAATAATCCTTATGTTTTCCTGCTTATACTAATTGGTCTTTTACTTATTGCTGGTTGTTTCATTGATGCTACAGTTCTTATTCTTATGTTAACATCAATTTTCTTCCCCATTGCATTAAAATTAGGAATAGATCCTGTACATTTTGGATTAGTTTTTGTTATAACCTGTGCAATTGGAAACTTTACTCCTCCCGTGGGTGCTGCTATGTATGCAGTATGTTCCATTTTAGATGTATCCTTAGGAGAATTTATAAGAGAATCCTGGCCCTTCCTAATTGCTGTAGTTTTAGCAGTTATCACTATAATCTTTTTCCCAGATTTAATATTATTCATTCCTAATTTAATCTTTGGAAAATAGGGAGGATCAAAAGTATGAATTTTAAAGACAAAGTGGTATTAATAACAGGGGCAGGTTCTGGAATTGGAAGAAAGACTGCAATTATGTTTGCAGAAAGGGGAGCCAAGGTCGCAGTAAACGATGTATCCGAGGAAAGGGGAAGAGAAACGGTAGAGATAATAAAAAATAACGGTGGAGAAGCAATTTTTATTATAGGAGATATATCCATTTCTTCTGAGGCAGAGAGAGTTGTAAAAGAAACTGTTGATGCTTTTGGAAGGTTAGATATTCTTGTAAATAATGCAGGCATTGTTTTGGCAGGCAAGGTTGAGAATACATCGGAAGAAGATTTTGATAAGACGATGGCAATAAATGTAAAGGGACCCTTTTTATTGTCTAAATATGCTGTTCAACAGATGAAAAGACAAGGTGGAGGAGTTATAGTAAACGTATCTTCTGAAGCAGGTTTAAAGGGAATTCCTGATAGATTTGCCTATAGTGTATCAAAGGGGGCTCTTATTTCTTTAACAAAATCCATAGCTATAGACTATGCAAAAGAGAATATAAGAGCAAATTGTGTCTGTCCTGGAACCACATTTACACAAGGTCTTGCGGAAAGATTAAAGAAACTACCAAATCCTGATGAAGTTTTAAAACAAATGGCGGAGAGAAGACCTCTTGGAAGGCTAGGAAAAGAAGAAGAAATTGCCTTTGCAATTCTTTTTGCAGCCTGTGATGAGGCAGCGTATATGACAGGAAGTATAATCAATATTGACGGAGGAGCTTTATTGTGAAGAGATAGTTATCTTTTTTTATTCCTAATAAAGAATGAAGAGGGAACATTAGGAGAATTATATGAAAAAATCATAAATAATGTTCCCTCTTCTTTTTCTTTTTGAAATAATTTTTAAATTAATAAGCTTAAGAATAAATTTCGGAAAGTATCTGCTCTCTCTTTAGGTTTTCCAAGAACAGAGTCATATTGAGTGCTTTTTTAAGGATATATAAAATCTCAGTAAAAAAGTATTTGCCTCGATGAAGCGATAACTTCATTGAAATTAACGGAGAATCCTTAAGAATGCTTGAAGTATATCAAAAAACTGAAAAGCTTTCTATGGATACTCTTCTTAAAGAACTAAAATTTCATCCTCTATGATGGTTAAAATATAAAAAAACTTTGAAATTTAAATAAAATAAAGTTAAAATAATAAAAAATAAATTTTTGGGGGAAAAAATGATAGCAATAAATAATCCTCAAGAGATAAAAGAAAAGTTTTTAATCATCTCTGCAGATGATTTTGGAATGTGTCATTCTGTTAATATTGCTATTTTCAAACTCTTAGAGGAAAAGATTATTTCTTCTACTACTATTATGACTCCATGCCCTTGGGCAAAAGAGGCAGGAGAATTTTGTAAGGCTCATCCAGAATTTGATGTAGGAGTTCATTTAACCTTTACCAGTGAATGGAGAAACTATAAATGGGGACCTGTAACAAGGAATAAATCTGTAGAATCCTTAGTAAATAGAGAAGGATATTTTTTTGAGACTTCTGAGGAATTTGAGAGACATGCGAAAGAAGAAGAAATAGAAGAAGAGATAAGAAATCAGATTAATCTTGCCTTTAAATTAGGGGTAAAACCTAGCCATCTTGATAGTCATATGGGAAGTTTATTTGGATTTTCAGGAAGAACTTTTATTCCTATAGTATTTCAATTTTGTAAAGCTTATAATCTACCTTTTAGATTGCCAAAAAAAATTCCCCCAGAAATGCTTCCTCAACTATCTCAAGATTTAATTGACCTACATATGAAGATATTAGATATGGCAAGGGAAATGGGAATTCCCCTTATAGATTATCTTATACCATATCCCTATGATCTACCTGAATGCTCTGATTATTATTCCTTTAAGAGGATGATCATTGGTTTATTAAAAAAGCTAAGACCTGGAATATCGGAGATAATTATTCATCCCTCTGTGGAGAGTGATGAAATAAAATCTATAAATCCCACCTGGGAAAAAAGAGTGTGGGAATATTTAGTCTTTAGAGATGAGGAAGTAAGGAGAGTAATAAAGGAGGAAGGTATAAAAATAATTTCTTGGAAAGATTTAAAATTATAAGATTGAAACTTCCTCCTTGGATTGTGTTACCTTTATATTATCGATTACTATCTTTCCTGATAAATTATTACCACTTTGTCTTATTTGTATTTGATAGTACCTAGTTTTAATTCATTTGGGTTTTTATAGCCCAATTTTTACTGCTTCCTCAAAGGGAAGAGATTTACCTACAACTGCTTCTCCAAGACCTGTAGATTCAATTAGGTAATATATTTCCTGAAGGTAAAATTATAAAAGGAAAGGCATGACCAGGAATTTTTTAAGTCTACGGCTTCGCATATGGCAGAAAGAATATTGCAAGATCAATACATGTTTCTGCCTTATCTCTTAGGACGTCTCTAGGAAATTTTATATCTTGTACCCCTGTTGAATAAGACACAAGAAAATCTTATGGAGTTTGATAGGATATACCATTAATGATGAAGATGCAACTTCTCCTGGATATTGACTTACTAGTCCTGCAAAAGTTTTTATTGGTTCATCGAGTTTAGTCACAAAAGCTGAAATAAGTGGTATATTGGAGAAATTATCTATCTTGGCTATCCAATATGAGCCATTTAAAACTTCAGGCATACCATAAACCTTAAAATAGCCTTTGTTTTGTCGCTATATATTAGTTCGGAGTTTTTTCCTATATTAAGCTCTCATTTTTGTCTTTTATATACCCCTGCACTTATTATATTTGCAGACATAACTATTGAAGTTAGGATAAGCACTCTTTACTTGTAAGTAGAGAGCATTAGTGGAAAAGGTCCATCTTATAGATATATTTAAATTACCTTCTTATCTCTTTTGGAATTAGATCTCCAATTTTTCCCTCTGCTAAAGCCATTACTTCATCCGCACCGCCATAATAAACAAGAATTTCATCAGTCTCTTCCAATATCTCAGTAGAATCCTTAAATTTAGGTACTACTCCACAGGTAAATACCACATCAGGCACCCATCCTTCTATCTCATAATACTCTTCTGGTTCTAATATGGGTTCAGGAGAACGATATATAATCTTTGTAGGATCGTCAAAGGGAGTGAGAACTACACCCAAAGCATAAGTTCTTTTTCCTTTCCATCTCCCTACACCGTGATAAATATGTAACCATCCAAACTTCGTCTTTAAGGGAGGAGCTCCTGCACCAATTTTTTCACTATCCCAGTATCCTGGTCTTGGCATAAGAAAGGTTTTTCCAACAGTTGGACCTTTATAAGGAATTTCATTGGTAAATAGAATTTGCATATCAGGAGGAACCCTATGGATTAATGCTATTTTATTATTTAAAAGCTCTGGAAAGAGATTTATAAAATTTCCTTTATAAAAAGGGGTTCCTTCTATTTTTTCTTCGACTCTTTCGTATACAGGAAATAATACTGCATCTTTATCATCAAGCCCTTTAAAAATAGGTCCATTTCTTTCCCATAAGGATTTCCATTCTTCATAGGATTTAAATTCTTTTACCCCTCTTAAGAAATCCTTTACTTTTATCCTTGCTAAAGATAACTGAACTAAATCACCATAGGAAGTATAAGTCATATAGAGATTATCTTCGATTAAAGATATTCTTGGATCCTCGGTTCCTCCCAATTCTCTTATCATTCCCAAGTTTTTTAATTGCCATTCCTTTCTTTTTTCCAATCTTTTGGGAATTTCATATTCTTCCTCAGGGCCAAAAATAGGATAATCAAGTCTTCCTTCTTCTTTATATCCATCCTTACTCCACCAAAGACCTATTCTTGAGAATCCATCTTCTCCTAAAGCCCTATAAAAAATATATATTTTCCCTTCTAATCTTATAGCTCCTGCATTATATACTAATTTTTCCCATTGTATTTTCTTATTATTAACTTCTATATACACATTAGGACGCGCTTTAAATAGTGGATTTTTTACATATCTTCTTAATTTTGATGAAGAGGGATACGATATAGGATTGAGAACTTCGTTAAAAATATACAAAAACTGACTTCCTACCCTTTCTGGGGAGTGTCCATAGGATAAAGCCTGATAATATTTTACAATATCTTCTCTTTCCTCTCCATTTTTAAGAAGATATCTTATTTTATCTAACAAATTATCTTCCGTATATCTTAAACCTTCCCAGTAAGAATATTTAAGAATTCCAACATCTCTTACTAAGACAGGAGAATACCCCGTAATTACTTGATAAAATAAAAGGGGAAATTCATCCTCCTTTTGGTAAAGAACTACAAGTTTTGAACAGAAAGTATATTTTACTATATCCTTCCAGGATTCTACTATTCTTAAATCTATCAAGTCTTTAACTTCCTCTCCAATCTTTTTCTTTTCTTCCACAGAAAAAATAAGTCCCAAAAGATAAATGGAGGAATCCTCGTTTAAATTGATAATGACATTTTTTAAGAAAGGAATGAAATCTCCTAAGAGGATGATTATATTTTTGTCCTTAGGCAATTTTAATTCTTCAAAGAGCATATCCTTAGAAAAATCCAATACGGAATAATAAGGAACCTCGACTTTATAGGTTCTTTTATCTTCCATAGGAACAAAAGAGATAATAGCAGACCATATAGGAGAATGTACAATATCGTACTTTTCTCCCCATGGATTTAGAAGAATCTTCTTAGCATTAAATCTGTTTAGATTACTTATTATATCCTCCCATGGGAGATTCTTTCTTCCTAAAACTAAGAAAATATTGTATCCTTCTTCTCCTTTATAATCGGAGGAGATCTTCACTTTATATCCTTGAGATCTCCACCATTCTAAAATAGGAATCAAATATTCCTCTTCTCCTAAGACCAAAATTCCATCAATTTTATTAACCATTTTTCTACTCCCCTTTTAATGATTTTTTATCAGAGAATATATTATATATAGCTTATTATTTATTCCAAGGTCTTCTTAAAAATTCTATGGAGCTTACTTCTTCACAAAAATCTCTCGAACTAAAGCAGATATCTCCTAAATTTCTTACTGGAAAAACTCCTGCGATACTATTAGTTAGAAAACATTCTTCCATTTTTTTTATATCCTCTAAACTTAAAAATATCTTTTTTATCTCATATCCTAACTTCCCGCTTATTTTTATAACTTCTTTTCTCATGATTCCAGGAAGAACACCACTTAGAATATGAGGAGTATAGATAATTCTTCCTTTTCTGAAAAATATGTTTCCGAAAGAAGTTTCCGTTACTAAACCCCTTTCGTTTAAAAACAGAGCAGTATCAAATCCTTTCTTTTTTGCTCTCTCCTCTTCTATTACATTAAGTCCCATATTAAAGGTCTTAATAAAATTTAGTATATTACGAGAGAATTTTATAGATTTTGAAATACTAACTCTCAAGCCTCTTTTAAACAATTCTCTATTATATTTAACCTCTCTTTCTTCTATATAAAGATACTGATCTTTTAAGAAGATCCTTATTGCTCCGAAATCAGAGGTTATATTTTGAACAAACTGAGAAAGTGCTTTTTCAAAATCTTCATAAGAAAGTTCAAAGGGTATACTAAGAATATGAAAGGCTCTTTTCATTCTTCTATAATGCTCATATACAAAATGTACCTTTTTATTCTCAAAATACAAAGTCTCAAAAGGCTTTAATCCAAACAAAAAATAGTATTCTTTTCTATCCTCCAATTTTTTCAGCTCCTCTTATTCTATGGAAAGAATTCTCTAGAAAAACATTTAAAAGAGGTTTTCCTTTGTGTAGAGTTTCTTCATATTCATCCTCTTCTATAGAATCCCAAACTATACCCCCTCCTACATTATAATAAGCTTTCTCTCTTTCTACTAAAAGAGTTCTTATAGCTATATTAAAAGCCATATTAAAATTATTAGCCACAAAACCTATAGAACCTGTGTATATTCCTCTTGGATCCTTTTCTAATTCTTCAATTATTTTTATAGCATTCAATTTTGGTGCTCCTGTAATTGAGCCACCTGGAAAAGTTGCTTTTATTATATCTTCAAAAGTAACATTTTTCTTTAAATTTCCCTCTACTGTAGATACCAAGTGATATACCGTAGAGTACTCTTCAACCTCGAAAAGCTTTTTGACATTAATGGAACTAGGAATACATATCTTTGCAAAATCATTTCTTTCTAAGTCTACAATCATTAGAAGTTCTGATCTACATTTTTCGTCATTAATAAGAGTTTCTCTATAAAATTCATCTTCGTAAGCATTTTTTCCTCTCTTAATAGTTCCTTTAATTGGTCTTGTTACAATTTTCTCTTTTATCTTATATAAAAATAATTCAGGAGAAGTTGATATTACATATTTATCTTGGATTTTTATAAAAGCATGAAAAGAACCGTAATTCTTTTTCCTTAATTGATAGTATATATGATAGGGATCAAATTCTCCTTCAAAGATAAATTTCTGAGATAAATTTACTTGATAAACATCTCCTTCATAAATGTACTTTTTAATTTTTCTAATGGCCTCTAAGTACTCTCCTCTTTCAAAATTTACATAATATCTATATAGTTTATTACCTTTGAAAGAATATATCCTTTCCCTTCGTGACAATAAAATTTCTTTTATATCTTTATAAATATTTGGGGAAATATACATTTTATTAATAAGATGATCAAAAATAATAAAGTCTTCATAATATCCAAAGAAAGCTTTAGGAAAAGATTGATTTTTCTTCCTTGGAATATTAAAGAGATCAACTCCAAAATCATAGGAAAGATATCCTGCAAAACCTCCGTTAAAAATTAAATTATCTTCTTTTCTTCTCTTTTCTATTTCTTTTGAAAAAACCCTTAGGTAAGATCTTGCGTCGTCTTCTTCTCTACATATAAAAATTTCTTTTGGTCTTAAAAAAATAAAAGAATACCTACCATATTCTCTATGAAAAAGATTACTTTCAAGAAGAATTGAATAGTCTTCTCTAAAAAGATAATAAAGGTCAAAAGGATTTATAACAATATTTTCCTCAAACATATTTCAGAGCTCCAAAAAATTTCTTAACATATCAATACCATATTCAGTACCAATAGACTCAGGATGAAACTGAACTCCTTCTATTTTGTAGAGCTTATGCCTAATTCCCATAATTTCTCCCTTTTTAGTATAAGCAGAAATCTCAATATTTTTATCCTCATTTTCTGATCTTTCTAAGATTAAAGAGTGATATCTTACTACCTTAAGAGGATTTTTCATATTCTTAAAAAGCCCCTTTTCATCATGAACTATCTCATCAATTATTCCGTGCATAGGCTTTAAAGCTTTTGTAAGCTTTAATCCAAAATATACTCCAATAGCTTGATGCCCAAGGCAAACTCCAAGTATCCTTTTTTCTTCCTTAAATTTATCTATAACTTCCAATAAAATTTCGTCATCAAAAGGTCTTCCAGGTCCTGGAGAAAGAACAATATATTTAGGATTTACACTTTTGACATATGAAATAGAGATTTCATCCCTATTTTTTACAATAGTTTTAGCTCCTAATCTCAGAAAATAATTATACAGATTGTATGTAAAGGAATCGTAACTATCTATAATAAGAAGCATAATCTTAACTAAATATTTTAGTCTAAAAAGTATATAAAAGAAAAGGGGATACCTTTTCACGTGGTATCCCCTTCCTATTAAGGATATAAAATTAACTTGCTACTTACTTTTTCTCTAACTTTTTATGACAGAGCCACCAATCAAAACACTCAATTTCTCCTTTTTTAGCGGCCTCAAGTCTTGCTTTAGCAGTATTAACGTCCTTTGCTGGTGGAATAATAACATGATCTTTTCCTACCACTTCACTTTCTGGCCATTGAGCAGGTATTGCAACTCCATGCTTATCAGATACTTGTAATGCCTCTAAAGCTCTTAAAATTTCATCTATGTTTCTACCTATCTCTTGAGGATAATAGAGTATTAATCTAATTATTCCTTTATCATCCACAACAAATACTGCTCTTACCGTATTAGTTCCTTTTCCAGGATGAACTAATCCAAGTTTTTCTGCGACTTTACCCATATCATCTGCAATAATTGGAAAATCAATTTCTACTCCGATTTTTTCTTTTATCCATTCTATCCATTTTATATGGCTAAATACTTGATCAATACTTAGTCCAATTAATTCGGTATTTAATGCTTTAAACTTTTCGTATCTTTTCTGAAAAGCTACAAATTCTGTGGTACATACAGGAGTAAAATCTGCGGGATGACTAAATAGTACAAACCATTTACCCTTATAATCTTGAGGAAGTTTTTTAACTCCATGGGTAGTTAAAACTTCAACCTCAGGAAAGGGATCTCCAAGAAGTGGCATTCCTTTTCTTTCTAAATTTTCCATAATTTCACCTCCTATTGATAATAATAATTATTCTCAATTCAATTTAAAATATATCATAACTGAAAAATTTTTGCAAGTAGTTTTTAGATAAACTCTTTTAAAATTTTTTCAAATATCTCCAAAGGGTTTTTTGTTTTTTTATATAGTGGAAGCCCTTCCAGTTGAGGCAGAGATTCTTCATAGGTTTTTCTTTCCTTTTTATATATAACTCCGATAGGAATTTTGTCTCCCCATTCTAAGGCTTTTTCAAAGGCCTTGTTAATGTCAGAGGGATCATAATCTTCAGGAAGTTTATATATCCTTTCTCTATACCAGGAAAAGGTATTTATTTTGTTGAAAGTAACACAAGGTTGAAGTATGTCAAGAAGAGCAAAGCCTTTGTGGGTTATAGCAAGTTTCATCATTTCCACAAGATGATCAGGATCTCCTGAAAAAGATCGAGCTACAAAAGAAGCTCCACTTGCTATGGCAAGAGCTATAGGATTCAATGGAGGATATATTACCCCAAAGGGTTGAACTTTGGTCTTCATCCCCATATCACTGGTAGGAGATGCTTGTCCCTTTGTAAGACCATAAATTTGATTATTGTGTACAAAGACCTTTATATTAACGTTTCTTCGAGCATTGTGAATTAGATGATTTCCTCCTTCGCCATAAGTGTTGCCATCTCCTGCTTCACAAATAACAATAAGATCTTTATTAGCAATTTTTGCTCCTACTGCTACAGGAATATCTCTTCCATGGAGTCCATTAAAAAGATTACACCTAAAATAATGGGGAGCCTTAGCTGCCTGGCCAATTCCTGATACCATTAAAACTCTATATGCGGGTATCATAAGTTCTACTAAGGTTCTCTTTATGCAATTCAAAATAGACCAGTTTCCACATCCAGGACACCAAGCAGGAACTTGATTATTATCAAAATCTTCTATTCTCATTTCCATAAATTTTCTACCTCCTTAATGATTTCATCTACATAAAAAGGTTTCCCATCGTACTTTGTTATAAATTTTTCTACCTTGATAAAGGCTTCTTTTCTAATAAGACTTGCAAACTGTCCTTGATAGTTTTGTTCTATGGTATAAAGTTTTTTATCTTTAAATTTTTCTAAAGTCTTTGTAGGAAGGGGATATATATCGGAAAAATGTAAATGCCCAATTTTATATCCTTTACTAATCAGTTTCTCCACAGCCTCCTTAATAACACCATAGGTGGATCCCCATCCTATAAAAACTACCTCTGGATCTTCAGATCCAAAATAAACAGGCTCTTCCATCTCTTGAGAAAGAGGAATTATTTTTTTCATCCTTTTTTCTACCATTCTTTTTCTAATTTCTAAATCCTCTGTTATATGGCCTTCCTCGTCATGCTCGTCGCTATCGGTAATAACAAGAGCTTCCGATTCTCCAGGTATAGCAAAGGGGGAAATACCATTATCAGTTATTTTGTGCCTCAAATAGTTTGAATCTGCCTTAATTCGATAGGATCCAATTTGGAAAGAGGGAATTAACTCATCTATTACCGCTTTGGAATCTATGAGATATTGATCTGTTAATATAATAGAAGGTATTTGGTACTTTTCTGCTATTTCAAAAGCTTTGATAGTTTTATAAAAAGCATCTTTTTGGTCTCTTGGAGCGGTAATATATCTTGGAAACTCTCCATGTCCTGCGTGAATAACAAAATTTAAGTCTCCTTGTTCTGTTCTTGTGGGAAGTCCTGTGGCAGGACCTGGTCTTTGTCCCAGATGAATAACAACTGGATTTTCTGTCATTCCAGAAAGACTTAAACCTTCTACCATAAGAGCAAAACCGCCCCCTGATGTAGTAACCATAGATCTTGCACCAGCAAAGAAGGCACCAATTGCCATATTTATGGCGGATATTTCATCTTCTGCTTGTTCTACAACTATATCAAAATCCAACTCGTGTTCTGCTAAGAAATTCATGACAGCAGTTCCTGGAGTCATGGGATAAGAAGCAAGAAATTTACATCCAGCAACTATAGCTCCAAAACCTACTGCTTCTCCACCACTCATAAAAATTCTTGAGAATCTTTCTTTTTTAGGAAAATCCTTACATTTTTTCCCTGAATTGATGGAAAAATCATATCCTGCTAACAGGGCTTTCGTATTTTTCTCTACATCTTCAGGTTTGAAATATTCTGATATGATTTTTATCATTTCTTCCTTATCTCCATTGGTAAGTCCCAGTAAAACTCCACAAACTACTGTGTTTTCCACTATTTTACTTTTTGCTACATCAAGGGCAATCTTTCTCAAGGGGACTTTAAAAATACTATCTATTTGGGGAATATCTTTCATTTCTTCGTCGCATATAATATGTCCTTCTCTCTTTACTTCCTTGTTATGCAAAGTAATAGTTTCATGATTTAAAGCTATAAGTATATCCAATGAAGGATTATCTATTCCCAAAATAGGTTTATCAGAAATTCTTATTAAGCTAAAATTATGGCCACCTCTAATCCTTGATTGATAGCTTTCTACAGTATACACATAATATCCAATGCGGTAGAAATATTTAGAAAGAATATAAGAAATTGTTTGAATACCTTGTCCTGCTTCCCCTCCAATTAGGATCTTGCATTCCAATTTTTTCGCCTCCCTTATAAGTTTTAATTATTACTATTATAACTTTAATCTTTTTTATTTACAAACTAAGCTTAAATAAATTATAATCTATTTATATACATGTTTTTTGCACAATATTAAATGGAGGTAAAAGATGTATAAGGTAGGAATAATAAGAACAAAAGAAGATATTCATAAATCTGTAGGAGAAGCTTTGGATCTTATTGGAGGCATAGAAAGATTTGTGAAAAGGGGAGATGTAGTTTTAATAAAGCCCAATGCCTTCATTAGTAGAGAGGAAAAAGGATTTGTCTCAGATACAAGAGTTGTTCTTTCCTTAGCAAAATTATGTAAAGAACAGGGAGCAAAAGAGGTTTATATAGGAGAGAGAACCCCCACAGTTTTTAAGTGGTATTCCCAGGAAAAGATTGATTTCGCTAAAGTTCTGTGTTTTGATGATGGTCCCTATAATTTAAAAATTATTCCTGAGGCAAGGGTTATTAAAACTGCAGTACCTATTCCTAAAATTATTGAGGAATGTGATGTTTTTATAAATGTTCCTGGATTAAGATTTCATGCTCTTTCTCTTCTTTCTAATGGGATGAAAAACATGATGGGAATAATGCCTAAGGAAACTACTCATATTATTCATATTTCTGGATTAGAGGATGCTATTGTAGATTTAAATAAATTTAGAAAAAGCGATCTTATCCTTTCCACTGCTATTCACACATTAGTTGGAAATTTTCCTGTAGGAGGGTATGGAATTGATAGTAATACTTTAATTGTGGGCGATAATGTGGTAGCAGTTGATTCAGTATGTGCTAAGATTTTGAAACTCGAGCCTACTGAGATAAGACATTTGACTTTAGCCAATAAGATAGGACTTGGTCCCATTGATTTACAAGAAATAGAAATTTTAGGAGAGTCAATAGAATCCTTAGAGTGGAGAGAAAAAATTGAAAAGCCAGTGGTTGATTATACACCATACAGAGAAAGAATAAATATAATTGATCCTTCAAGTTCTTGTCTTTGCTGTAAAAGGGCACTTGCTTGTGGAATTTCTGATATCTTTGAAGAAAATAAAGATTTAGATCTTAAATATATTACTATAGCAGTAGGTCCTATAGAAGATTTAGATAAATACAAAATTACAGAAAAAGTTATTTTATTTGGTAACTGTACTTACCCTTATAGGGATAAGGGGTTATATGTCCAAGGATGTCCTCCAAGAGCAAATATGGCAAAGCAAGCAGTGAAAGAGCTTATAAATAAATAATTTTTCCTTCATCAGCAGATTGACGTGCCCATAATGCAATTTCTGTAATGTAAAAGGAATCCTCGGCGCTTATCATACATTTTCCTTCCCCTCTTATTTCTTTTATAAAATCTAAGAATATATTTCCTTCAGGAAGGAGGGGTAATTCTTCCCCTCCATATTCTTTATTTATAAGAAAAACTTTATTCCATATAACCTCAATTACTCCCTCAGTTCCAACTATTCTAAGACGATCATCATCATGGGATAACGCAGATTCAGGACGAAGATAATCAATACTTAGGGAAGCAAAAACCTCATCCTCTAGAGTAAATTGACAGAGAGCTGTTGTTTCTAAATCCCCATGATCTTTATTATATTTCTTAGAATGAACTGCATATACTGACTTAAATTTTTTTCCAGTAAACCAATAAATCCAATCTATAGCGTGAATTCCTACCCACGGGATAGTCCCTCCAAAAGACTCTCTTTTTTTATAAAATTCATCCCGTTTACCTAGTTTATAGGATTTTTGAGTGTTTATTAAACGAACTTCTCCTACTGCTCCCTCTTTAACCCTTTTCCATGCAGTTAAAAACCAAGGTTTATATCTTATTCCAAACATAGCACAAAAGTGTCTTTTAGAAGATTTATAAATTTCTTTAAGTTTCTCAAGATCTTCAAAAGTTGTTGCTACTGGTTTTTCTGAAAAAACATTTATACCTCTTTTTAAGGCCTCCATATTAACCTTCGCAAGATTTCCAAAGTGGCAGGCAGAGACTGCAATGTCAGGATGTAACTTATCTAACATTTCTATGTAATTGTCAAAAATTTGAACTTCTTCCTTATTGTCAATCATATTTAAAACTTTATCTATCTTTTCTTCCTTGGATCCAGGAGCAACTCCAATAATTTTACACTCTTTATCTTTCTTTACTCCTTCAATCACATAATTTATATGTCCTGAAGAACCTATAATACAGATTCTCATTTTTTTCACCTCGATATTAGTTTGATGACTTTTCAATTATTCTATTTCAAATCCAAACTGTCAATATATTTTTTCCCATTGTCCTAGAGTTAACTCTAAAATTTATAATTTAAATAATTAAAAGTAAATGTCGAAGAGAGGTGAAATATAATGATTCATGAAAGAATAAATATCATTTCCGATGGGCGTGTATATTTAAAAACATATATTCATGGAGGAGCCTTTGTTTTTCTCTCGGACAGAGAAGCAGAACCCGTAGCAATAACCTTAGAGTGGAATAACACTAATGCTATTCAGAAAGATCCTAGGTTTTATAACCCCCATGCTGGTAAGATAGCAAAAGACTGCACACCAGAGTTCGATATTATAAATTATATTGGATTCCATGTACCTCCAACATTTATGTGGCATAATCTAAAAGAAAAAAATCCTAACGTAGCTTTGT
This sequence comes from Dictyoglomus sp., assembly GCA_025060475.1. Classification (NCBI taxonomy): domain Bacteria; kingdom Pseudomonadati; phylum Dictyoglomota; class Dictyoglomia; order Dictyoglomales; family Dictyoglomaceae; genus Dictyoglomus; species Dictyoglomus sp. Next base: position 98,588 of record JANXBZ010000009.1, read on the forward strand.
GGGTTCCTATGTGTGTAAATTGGCTTAACAGTCTATTTAACCTATAAAGGAGGTAAAAATATATGAAGTATAGAGAAATGGGGAAATTGGGAATAAAAGTCTCGATTTTGGGTTTTGGAGCTATGAGGCTTCCTACAAGGGGAAGTTATTCTGATATAGAGGAAAAGAAAGCTATAGAGATGATACAATATGCTTTAGATCATGGTGTGAATTATATTGATACTGCATATGTGTACCATGATGGGCAAAGTGAGGTAGTAGTAGGAAAAGCAGTAAAGAATGGATATAGGGATAGAGTATATATCGCTACTAAGCTTCCTGTATGGCTTTTAAAAGATAAGTCTGATATGGATATGATATTAAAGGAACAGCTTCAAAGATTAGATACAGATTATATAGATTTTTATCTTTTACATGGAATTGATGAGGATTCCTGGAAGAAATGTCTTAGCATGGGAGCATTAGAATGGGGAGAGAAGATGAAAGAAAAAGGGCTAATAAAATATTTTGGGTTTTCCTTTCATGATGAATTAGAAGTGTTTAAAAAAATAATTGATTATTATAATTGGGATTTTTGTCAGATTCAATACAACTATATGGATGTTAATTTTCAAGCAGGAAAAGAAGGTTTAGAGTATGCAGGAAAAAAGGGAATTGGGGTAGTTGTAATGGAACCTTTAAAAGGTGGAATTCTTGTGAATCCTCCTGAAGAAGTAAAAACAGAAATAGAAAATTATAAAATAAAAAGATCTCCTTTAGAATGGGCATTTTTATTTATATGGAATCATCCTGAGGTCTCTACAGTACTTTCAGGCATGAGTAATCTTGACCAAGTAAAGGAGAATATTGAAATGGCGAGTAAAGCTGAAATAGGACTTCTAACTCCCGAAGAACTTAAATTTATAGATCATATAAGAAAAGTTTATGCAAGTATAAAGGCGATAGATTGTACCCAATGTAGATATTGTATGCCCTGTCCTTATGGAGTGGATATACCTCGTAATTTTGCTCTTTATAATGATGGTGTAAGGTTTAAGAGCTTTAGATCTCAGTGGTATTTGGGGGCACCATGGTTTGTTTATAATCACGAAATGAAACCTGAGGAAAGGGCAGAAAATTGTAGAAAATGTGGAGAGTGTGAAACGAAATGTCCTCAGGGACTTCCCATAAGAGAACTTTTAGATAAGGTTGTGAGAGAGCTAAGAATGGAAATATAAATTAAAAAAGGAGGGAAAATCCCTCCTTTTTATTCTATTTTTCAGGATAGGGTAATGGTCCCACGATTTTATGGGGTATATATGGTTCTTCTAGGTACTTTATTTCTTCATCTGTTAATTTAACAGATACTGCCTTTACCGCGTCTTCAAGCTGTTCTATTCTTGTAACTCCAACAATTGGTGAAACTACAGGATTTTTATGAAGAAGCCATGCTAAGGCTACCTGTGCCCTTGATATTCCACGATTTTTGGCAATTTCTCCTACCCTATCAATTATCTCCTTGTCTACCTCTTTTGTTGAATCGTATTTTATCTTTGCTATTTCGTCAGTTTCATAACGATAGGTTGTTTCTCCCCATTCCCTTGCAAGTCTCCCTGCAGCAAGAGGACTATAGGGAGTTAAGCCTACTCCTTCCTCTTTACAAAGGGGAATAAGTTCCCTTTCATCCTCTCTATAAATTAAATTATAATGATTTTGCATAGAAATAAACTTTGTCCAACCATGTTTTTCTGCAGTATATAACGCTTTTTGGAACTGCCATGCGAACATAGCTGATGCTCCTATATATCTCACCTTTCCTGCTTTTACTACATCGTAAAGAGCTTCCATGGTTTCTTCAATGGGAGTATTGTAATCCCAACGATGGATAATATAAAGATCTATATAATCAGTACCAAGACGTTTTAAACTTTGATCAACTTCGTGCATAATAATCTTTCGGGAGAGTCCTGTAGAATTTTTTCCCTCACGCATGGGGAAATAAACTTTTGTAGCTATTACAACTTCATCTCTTCTTGCAAAATCTTTTAAAGCTTTTCCTAAGATTTCCTCACTTCTTCCCAAAGAATATACATTAGCAGTATCGAAAAAATTAATTCCGAGTTCTAAGGCTCTCTTTATTATGGGACGACTATTTTCCTCATCTAAAACCCACTTGTGAGTCCAGATGTCTTTATCTCCAAAACTCATACATCCAAGGCATATTCTCGAAACTTCTAATCCTGACTTTCCCAATTTCATATATTCCATAATTTCACCTCCAAATAGTTTTTTGATAAAGTTTATTATTTTGAGTAAACTCTAAGTCAAGAAATTTCTATGAGGGTATATTAGAAAAGGTAAGATAGATATTACCATATTTAAATATTTTATGTTATAATCTTAACAATGAGAATTATTTTATTTTTTCTTTCTTGGCTAATAGGTTGGATATATTATAAAAGATTGAAATTATTAGAGAGAAAAGGTTCTTCAGAAGAATATAAAATTTCTGTTATTATCCCAGCAAGAGATGAAGAAAAGAATCTTCCTAAACTTTTGTCATCTCTTAAAAATCAAACCTATAAACCTTACGAAATTATTTTAGTAAATGATAATTCTAGAGATAGAACTGAGGAAATAGGAAGAGAGCATGAGGTTAAGGTAGTATCCTTAAAAGAAGAACCTCCTGAGGGTTGGATTGGAAAAAACTGGGCTTTATGGAATGGGTATATAGAATCAAAAGGAGAACTTTTACTTTTTTTAGATGCAGATGTGGAACCACGGGAAGACTTCATAGAAGTGTTACTGTCAAATTATGATGTTTTTAGGGGACTTATCTCTTGTTGGCCTTACCAAAGATTTGAGAAGTTTTATGAGCATTTTAATTTCACTTTTAATCTTGTTTCTATATTTTCCATGTTTGCCTCTGATAAGAAAGAAGGGGCTTTTGGGCCTGCTATTATTATTTCCCGTGAGGATTATGAAAGGATTGGAGGTCATAAAAAAATAAGAAGTAAAATACTAGAAGATCTTGCTCTTGCTAAAGAATGTATAAATTTTAATATTCCTGTCAACAATTTTCTTGGTGGAAAATACATAAAATTTAGAATGTATAATAGCTTTAAGGATCTTTTCCTAGGATTTACGAAGAACATAGCTAAAGGAGCTTTCTCTATAAATATAATTAATTTTTTACTTATATTTTTTTATTTTTATGGTATTTATGGAAGTATTTTTTATTTTAAGAGTGATTTATTAAATCCCTTTTATTTAATTTTTGTAATCCAGTTTTATATTGTTACAAAAAAATTAGGAGATTATAAATTTTATGATGCTATAATTTATCCTTTACATTTCCTTTTCTTTCTTTTTACATTTTTATATTCTTTATTTAGAACCTTCTTTGTAAAGACTGTTATTTGGAAGGGGAGAAAAATCCATGTGGATTAATTTTCTGGTTATATTTTTACAATTTATTTCTGGTTCTATCATGTATTCATATATTCTAGCTAATATTCTAAAGGTGGATCTTTCTAAGGTAAGAGATGGAAATCCAGGAGCTTCAAATCTTTGGCGTGCTGTAGGTTGGAAATGGGGAGTTTTAGCTCTTATTCTGGATTACTTGAAAGGAGCTTTCCCTATTTCTCTTTTTGTAGCTTTGGGTATTGTTAAAAATAATTACATAATTGCCTTATCTTGTCTGGCAGGAATATTAGGACACGCTTTTTCTCCAATGCTCAATTTTAAAGGAGGAAAAGCTGTTGCGGTTTCTTTTGGTGCATGGTCTGTCTTAACAAAGTGGGAAGCACCAACTATTTTAGGTACTGTCTTTACTATATTTACTATTTTTAAACCTAAAGGAACAACAGTAGAGGAGGATGCCTTTAGAGTTCTTATTGGCTTTTTGGTTCTTCTTCCTTATGTACTATATAAATTTTATTTAGGATATCATCCTATCCTTCTTTTATATGTAGGAAATCTTATTGTAATTTTATATAAACATTGGAAGGATTTAAGAAATTACTTTAATACTATGTTCTGACATAGGATTTAATAATCCTTTAGGAAGTACTCTTTTTAACAGTTCTTGTTGCAACAATGTTTGCTTTTGTATCTAAAATATTCTGAATAATTATCTCCCCTCTTTTTATGGGTGCTTTTACTTCGTAGGATCTTAAGATATTCATAATAATTTTTATATATTTTATAGAGATAGGCTTATCGGTTTTTACAGAAACTAAAGGTAATTCTCCGCCCACAACCTTTATACTCGTAGTTAAAATTCTCTTAGGATCTTTTATTTCATCTTGGGCATAGTCAATTCCCCTTTTACATTTATTCCCATCTATTTTTAATATGGAATTATCATTACCCGAAATTTCAATATTAAGCTTGCATCCAATAGGGCACTGAACGCATACTAATTTTTTAAACATAAAATTTCTCCTCCTTTATGCAGACTTCTATTTCCTTTAAATTTTTTATATACTTTTCAGGGATATGTACTCTTAATATCTCGCTGGGAACTAGATCTTTATATTCTTTTTCAAAAGTTCCAATCTTTAAAATTCCCCTTTCCATAGGCTTTCTTACTCGAAGATATAGTGTTAAGTCCTCTATTGGAGTATAATAATTAGGATATAAAATACCAATGTTTTTTCCCTTTTTAATTGGAATCCTCTTTCCGAATCTTTGTCCTTTAACATATAAGCTTGCATATTTTCCTACTTTTTCTCCCTCATAGGTTACATAATCTACAAGATCATAAATTATGGTACAATTTCCTGAAGCAAAGACAAAATCTAAAGAAGTTTGCCCTAAATTATTAACAGAGAATCCTCTACTGGTCTTATCTATTTCTACCTTGTCTTCAAGGAGTTCAGTATTAGGTATAAGTCCAACAGAAAGGATAAGAGTATCTACTTTAAAAATTTTTTCACTCCCAGGTATGGGATTAAAATTTTCATCAACTCTTGCTACTACTACTTCCTCTAATCTTCCCTTTCCTCTAACCTCTGTTACCGTTGAGGATAAGTATAATGGAATTTTATAATCTTCAAGACACTGAATTACATTTCTTAAAAGTCCACCAGGGTAAGGAAGCCTTTCTACAACTCCTACAACCTCTACTCCTTCCAAGGTAAGTCTTCTTGCCATTATAAGTCCAATATCTCCTGATCCTAATATTAGGGCTCTTTTGCCTGGGAAGATATTTAAAATATTTATATATTTCTGGGCAACTCCTGCAGTAAATATTCCAGAAAGTCTTTTTCCAGGAATTAAAAGACTTCCAAATGGTCTTTCTCTTGCTCCTGTGGCAATTATTATAGCCTTCGTTTCTATATCCTTTATCCCATGAGGAGTGACAATGTATATTTTTTTCTCCTTTTCGTCAATCGAATATAGAAAAGAGTTTGAAAGGACTTTTATATTAGTTTTTTTCAACATGTCTATAAATATTTCTGCATACTCTGGTCCTGTTAATTCTTGTTTAAAATAATGGAGGCCAAATCCATTATGAATACATTGGTTTAATATTCCCCCAATTCTTTCTTCTCTTTCTACAAGAATAACATCTACCCCCTCTTTATAGGCAGAAAGGGAAGCAGAAAGACCTCCTGCTCCACCTCCTATTACTACCACATCAGTTTTCATGGTCTTACCCTCCCATTTAGAATCCAAGAATCTTCTGAGTTTAGTACTATCTCGGAGATATCTTTTTTAAGTTCTCTTGCTAATATTTCTAGTATTCTTGACCCACAAAAGTTTCCCTGACATCTTCCAAAGGTTGCACGGGTTCTAAATTTAACTCCATCTAAAGTTTTTGCTCCCCTTCTTATTGCTTCAACAATTTCTCTTTCTGTTACCATATTGCAGTAGCATATTATGTTTCCACATAATGGATCTTTTTTAATCTCTTCATTCCATTCTTCTAAAGAAAGTTCTGAATATCTTCTAATTCTTTTTCTTTTTGCCTTAAAATCTTTTTTTCTCGTCAAATTTATTTTTAATTTTTCTTTTATTATTTCCTCCACTACATATTCTCCTATGGCTGGTGCAGAAGTAAGGCCTGGAGATCTTATCCCAATTACATTAATAAAATTATTTAGCCTTTCACTTTCTTTTATAAAAAAATCCTTAATAGGAGTTTCTGCCCTAAGTCCTGCAAAGGTCTTTATAGCATAGGATATATCTATAGATGGCACTAATTTTTTTGTTTCATCTATTACTTTTCTTAATCCACGATAAGAAGTAGCATTATTTTCTTTTTGGTCTTCAGGAAGATCTTCCGCAGTAGGGCCAAGAAGGATTCCTCCATCTATTGTAGGGACTACTAATATTCCTTTGCTTTTAGGAGTAGGAGTAGGAAATATAATTGAATTTACAATATTTCCTAGTTTTTTATCTAATAGTATATACTCTCCTCTTCTGGGATATATGGGTACAAACTCTGATCCTGCCTTTTTTGCTATTTCGTCTCCATATAATCCTGCAGAGTTTATGACTAAATCTACCTCATAAGAATTTTTATTAGTGATTACCTTAATAATTCTTTTATTTTTTACTTCAAAATCTGTTACTCTTTCTCCAAGAATAAGGCTTAATCCATTTTGGATTGCATTTTCGGTAACTGCAATGGTAGCTTCCCAAGGTTCTATGATTCCTGCAGTCTCCGCCCACAAGGCATATTTTATTTCTCTACTTAAATTAGGTTCCTTTTCAAAAATTTCTTCTCCTTTTAGAATTGTAAGATTGGGTACATTGTTTTTTTCTCCTCTCTTTAAAAGTTCTTCTAAAACTTTCAACTCCTCATCATTAAAGGCAACAACTAAGGATCCCTTTCTCTTAACATCATATTCAAGTTCTTGGGAAATTTTAAAATGTAGCTCATTTCCCCTTGCACAAAGTTTTGCTCTTAGAGTTTCTGGAGGATCATCATATCCTGCATGTAAAATTCCTGAATTTGCCTTTGTAGCCCCCCAACCTATATCTAAATTTTTTTCTATAAGAATAAGATCAAGGTCATATTTAGAAAGCTCCCACGCAATAAAAGCTCCTGTTATTCCTCCTCCAATAATTACTACTCTCATTCTTTATCCCCCTTTATAAATTAAAAAGCCACACGGTTGCGTGTGGCTTTCTTCTCCACATTCTCCTACCACACAAAAAATTTTTTATTTTTAATCTTTTAATCTAGGCTTCTTCCCAGTTTAAGGCTCTTGATACTGCCTTTTTCCACCCCTTATATAGTCTTTCTCTCTCCTCAAAGGACATTTGAGGAGTAAACCTTCTTTCCATTTGCCATAATTCTTCAATTTCCTTTTGATCCCTCCAATATCCCACAGCAAGACCAGCCAAATATGCAGTTCCTAATGCAGTGGTTTCGTTTACCATAGGTCTTTCCACGGGAACTCCCAAGATATCCGATTGAAATTGCATAAGGAAATTGTTAACTACTGCTCCACCATCTACCCTTAAAGATTTTAATTTTATATTACTGTCCTTTTCCATGGCTTCTATAACATCCCTTGTTTGATAAGCTATGGATTCTAAAGTTGCCCTAACAATGTGTTCTCTTTTTATTCCTCTTGTAATTCCTATGATTAAGCCTCTTGCATACATATCCCAATAAGGTGCTCCAAGTCCTACAAAGGCAGGCACCACATATACTCCTCCCGAATCTGGAACACTTAAAGCAAGGGATTCTGTTTCCTGAGCAGATTGAATAACTTTAAGTCCATCTCTAAGCCACTGAATAGCCGCTCCTGTAATAAAAATACTTCCTTCAAGGGCATATTCCACTTTGTTATTTATTCCCCAAGCTATTGTAGTTATAAGTCCTGATTTTGAAAAGAAAGCTTTATCTCCTGTATTCATTAGAATAAAACATCCTGTTCCATAGGTATTTTTCACCATGCCAGGATTAAAACATGCCTGACCAAAGAGAGCAGATTGTTGATCTCCTGCGTTGCCAGAGATGGGAATTTCTAATCCAAAGAGATTTTTATCAGTGTATCCATATATAAAGCTTGAAGGTTTTACTTCTGGAAGCATTGCTCTCGGAATATTAAGAATATTTAGAATTTCATCATCCCAATCTAATTTATGGATATTAAACAACATAGTTCTTGAAGCATTGGAATAATCTGTAATATGGACTTTCCCTTTTGTAAGATTCCATATAAGCCATGAGTCTATTGTTCCAAATAAAACTTCTCCTTTTTCTGCTTTTTCCCTTATTCCTTCTATATTATCTAAAATCCATTTTAGTTTTGTTGCAGAAAAATAAGCATCTATCACAAGTCCTGTCTTTTCTCTAATAGTATCAGAGAGCCCTTGATTTTTAAGCTCATCACATATTGGTGCTGTTCTTCTACATTGCCAAACTATAGCATTATATACGGGTTTTCCTGTGGATTTTTCCCATACTACAGTAGTTTCCCTTTGATTTGTAATACCGATAGCAGAAATATTCTTTAGTTCTATATTAGCTTTTTCAATAACTTCTTTTGCCACATCCAATTGAGAATTTAAAATTTCCATGGGATCATGTTCTACCCAACCTGGTTTTGGATATATCTGAGTAAATTCCTTTTGAGAGACGGAAACTATTTTACCATATCGATCAAACAAAATTGCCCTTGAGCTTGTAGTTCCTTGATCCAAGGCAAGAATGTATTTCATTCCAGCACCTCCCAATAATTAAAAAGCCCTACTTATCCCTTTCATAGGAATAAGTAAGGCCTTTCTCTTTACTTCTCCTGGCCTAATATATCCTTTGAATATATTATATTGAATTTACTTATATATGTAAAGCTAACCTTTTCAATCCTAAATTTGTAAGAGAAACTATAAGAAAAGTCTTAGAAAAAATAATGGAAATGCCTCTAAAAATGCTAAAGTCCTTGGCATATCAAGGAAAACAGATTCTTCGGAATTTAATCACTTTCTTCTAAATCAAAGTCTTCAGGAACTTGCGTTATCTTTTTAATTAACATAAAATCTTCTTCTATTTCAATTTTCTGTTCAAGTACTTTTTTATTGAATTCATTAGAATAGGCTATAATAAGGTTTTCGCAAGACTTAAAAATATTATTAATTTCTTTTGCTATTTTCCTGTACTCTTTATTTGAAAGTCCTATCTCTTTTATCTCTTCTCTTCTAAGTTTAAACTTTCCTATGATAGCTCTATATCCAAAATTATCAAGCTCATTACAGAAAGTAGTCTTAAATAAGCTCCAATTATGTATATCAATATTCTTAAAAACAGAAATCACACTCCTAGGATCTTCAATAACTTTCTCGATTATCTCCATCAATCGAGAAGGCTGAACTTTAATAAACCCATTTGGAAGAGGAGTATCATCCTTATAATCATAGCCTGAAACTACAATTATTACATCAGAATTAAAAACAAAACTGTTATTAAGGAGAAACTTAACTAAGTTATCCATTCTTCTCTTCCCCCTTTTCAATAAAACAGTTTAGTTTACTTTAGGGCATCACCAATCTTATTCCCACAGAAAGGACAATAATAGGGAAAAACCACAATAAAAACCAAAGAAGTATACCAAAGGTAATACCAATAGTAGTTCCGGTCTCTTCCCATTCATTAGTAGGTTCAATATTTGAGACATTGTATAAACCATATAGCAACCCAAAGGCACAAAAAACCGTCCACAATATTATTAAGACTTTACAAACTTTATACATTTTGTTTTCCTCCCTAAAATATTAATTTTTTCCCACAATAGGGACAATAAAAAGGATTTCCATCATAATACTTACCACAGTGTGGACATAATTTAGGTAAATCATTACTACTTATTTCGTGAGGAAGTTTAGGTCTCTCAATAAGCCAGAGAGGTAGAAATATGATCCAGATTAAAAATGTTCCAAAAGCCCACCAAAAGGCAGAACTACCAACTTTTCCCCTTCTTTTAGCATCTTTATATACCTTATAAATTTAAATTTGGAAAATATGAATATGAACAGGTAAATGCCTATACATTAAAATAGATCCCATAAGTTTATCTCTTTTTATCCTATAATCCCAGCCAAGTCCCACGGATTTATATTTCTTAAAAGAAGCATTCTTAATCTTTTCAATATAGCTTTCTATATCTTCTTCATTCTTGGTCTCTGTTTTCTTTCTAATTAAAAGATCAAAAGCATAGCTTTTCAGTAATTTCCCATGAAAATTTTTATACACAGAGGGTAGAGAAATAATATCAAGACCTATAATTTTTCCATTAATCACAAAAGCACATCCATTTTGTCCCTCAATAGGAAAAGAATTTTTAGTTATCTCTTCTAAATTAGTTTCTACATTTTTGAATATGTCTCTTAAAGCTCTTGTTTTTGAGTTTGATTTTAATATAGAATCATATCTATCTACCTCATCCCAGATAAGACTTTGCTCAGTTTTAAATTCCTTAGAGCGACTAAGATGATCATATAAAGATATGTTCTTCTTAGCTCTCATTTCAAAAGGAATAATTATTTCTGGATCTCTATGATTAGGAGAAGTAAAATCCCATCTTCCCTTCTCAGTACAACTTACGGGAATATTTAGTACTGAATTTTTCTTTACCAATATTGATGTATTTATAACTCTATTTTGTTTTCCACCTTTTAATTCCTCTCCGTCCATTATAAACACATTTATATTTAGTCTGTTTACTGCCTTTAATGTAGGAACTTCTCCCCAAGTATTTACCTCCTGAATTATAAATTTTCCAGAATTCAATGCTTCCTCAAGAGAAATAAAAGGATGAATATGAGAAATATTTAGAAATAGAGGAATAATTGAAAATCCATTAATTTCTTGAGACTCCTTCCATTTAATTTGGCGGAAAATATCAGTAATTTTCATTATCATACCCCCATATTATTAAAATTTTTTCTACTTTAAATAATAAAACATAAAAAGGTCAAAATTGGTCCCTTTAGAAATTTTCATTAAAATTCAAGAATTCATATTACTTATGAGGTTCTTTTTGATACCAATGGATCACCATCTCAATGCTTGAGTAGGAAATTCTTCCGCATCTAAAATCACATGTTTTGGTTTCTCTTTTTCAGTGATACTTTTTCCCAGGAATTTACTTATATATTCTATACCTTTGCCTGCAAATTATTAATTAAAATATTTTAGCTAAATTAACAAGGAGATTATAAGTGAACCATCCATCTTCTGTAATAAAATACTGAGGTTTTCATTAGAAGAATCCCTTTGAATTCCAACCTTTACTATCAAGCTCGTTTTGTTTAAATTTAAAATAGTTTATAAAAAATCTTAATCTAATTTCTTCTTGAACATTCAAATTACCATCTCCTAAGAAATGTTCTACAGCTTTTTCCCAGCCCTCAATCAACACTTTCCTAATCTCGTAGGAATTAATATAGCTACTTTGTGCCATTTCATAAAGAGTTTCTTTAAGTTTTTCCATGGAACCTTCCGAGCATTTTTCTAAAATTGTGTTTTTCACAAGCAAGACCATAATATTCCATGTTGTATTTCTTTTCTCTTCGCACTCTTTATGTTTTTTTTGTAAAAATCCTGCTGGTTTTCAACAATATATACAATTTCTCATAGAAATACCCCTCCTTAACTTACTTTAATATATAAAATCTGTATAATAGTCAGAAAAATAAGAGAAATCAAAGTGTATATTTGTTTTAAATCCCACATAGTTCAGATCTAAC